>JAEWSV010000135.1 GCA_023398155.1 Spirochaetota bacterium | reverse complement strand
AGCGCGTCGAAGACTTGGCGCCCGCTCACGAAAACCGCGGCCGACCGGCGCCCCTCGCCGGGAAGATACCTCGCCTCCTCCATCGACCTGCCGATCGTGAACGGAACTCCGCGGGCGGCGAAACGTTCGGCGAGCCGGGGCAGATCGAAGTCGAGGACGTTCCACCCCGTGAGCACGTCGCAATCGGCTTCGACGAGATCCCGGGCGAACGCGGCCAGGAGGTCAGCCTCGTCGCCGTGGAATCGGAGATCGACCGAGCCCGGAATCGCCGAACCTGCGGGGCCGCCCGGATTCGCCGAACCTGCGGGGCCGCCCGGATTCGCCGAGCCTGCGAGTCCGCCGGGCGGCGCGACCACGCGGACAAGGCCGCGGATGACCCCGCCACCGTCAGTCGTGGCGACCGAGACAGCGCGGACCTCCTTCGTCCGCTCGTCGGTTTCAATGTCTATGGAAGAAAGCCTGAGCGGAGCGCGGAAGGCGTGGTCGGCGGGGCGAAGGACGGCTTCAGGGAAAACGAGGTCGACGCTCCGGCCCTTCCGGCTCTCCCCGGCTATCTCCGCGGGTCCCCGGATGCCGAGTTCTACGAGCAGGGCGTCGGCGCTCTTCATGTCGACGTCCGGACTCGGGATGAACGCGCTCTTGATCGCCGCGGCCGCGCGGGCGTGGGCGTCCAGGGAAGAGAATCGGAGGAGGACGAGGGGAGCGGACGAATCGAAGGCCGCGAGCGGAGAGGCTTCCCGTTCGCACGGGGGGAAGCCGCCGAGGGAGAGGACGCGATCCAGATCGGAGACCGCGACGAGGAGGGAGGGCTGTCGGCCGGAAACGGCCGCGGCGAAAGATTTGCCGTCTTCCAGGCGGCCGGCCAAGAGGATCCTATTGTGCCTTCGGTCCGCGTATCCGTGGACGATGAAGCCGCGCGGCATGGGACCATAATGGACTTTCCGCCTCATTTGCGCTACAAGGTTTGTGCCATGCTTCGCATCCTCAGGGATCTAGCCCGCATTAAGTTATTCGAAAAGCGTGAAACCGATCCCGATTCGATCCGGGAGGAACGCTGGTCCGCGGATTTTTCGCGCCCCCAGAAGGCCCGCTTTCCGGCGGTGAACGAAACCGCGTACGAAACCTTCTTCCAAGACGGGGCCTACGTGCTCCGGCTCAAGAAGGGCGCGTGCTTGGCATGGGCCGAAGACCCCCAATTCCGGTACGCGGACCTCGTAGCCGAGGCGACGATCCGTTTCGCCGCCCCGCTGCCGTCCGAGACGGCCTACGCGGCAGCCGGGCTGCTCTTCAGGTGCGCGGACGAAGACAGCTACTATTCCATCCTCGTCTCCACCAAGGGCTATTTCCGTATCGACGCGGTCTTCAACCGCTCGCCGATGCCGCTCGTCGGTTGGACCGAGCTGCCCGCCCCCGCCGGAAAATTCAAACCGAAAACAGATAGCGCGTCCGTGCGTCTCAGGATCATCGCGCTCTCGGACCGGATCTCGGTGACCATCGACGACGCGTGGGCTGCGGAGGTCGTGGACGGGACCCTGGGCTCTGGCAGGATCGCCTTCGCCGTCGCTTCTTACGACGACGTAAGCGGCGTCGCCGCCCGCCTGGAGAGCCTCAAGGTGGAGTCCCGCCCAATAGAGGTGGAGGCGACCCTGCTCCGCTGGAACGCGCTTCTCCGCGTCGAAGGCGCCGCGCGCATGCGGCTCGCTGAAACCTTCGCGGCGATGGGCCAACCGATGTCCGCGCTGGTCCAGTTCAAACGGGCGGGGCCCGGCAGAACCCAGGCGGAATTCCTCCTGGCCGCCGACTGCGCCATGCGCCTCTCCCTGATCCGCGAAGCCGAGGACTACCTGGATTCCTGCATAGAGATCGATCCCGATACCGACGAGGCCCGCCGCGCGGTGGCGGAGAAGGCTAAGATACTCTACCTAGACGGCCGCTACGCCGAGCTCAAGGACCACGCCGAAGAGGCGATCGGACTCTTCCCCGCCGATCCGGCCCTCCGCGCCCTCCTCGGCCACGCGTACTGGAATCTCGGCTCGGCCGACCGGGCGGCCGCGGCCTACGACGCGGCCTCGGACCTCGATCCGGAGAATGGGCTCCACGCGCGGAACGCGGCCCAGGCGTACGAAAAGCTCGGCGACGCTGCCCGGGCCTTCGAGCGGTACCTCCGCTCGGGCCGCGCGTTTTTGGCGACCGAAAACTACGACGAACTCGCCATCGTAGAGCCGCGGCTCCTAGAACTGGGCCGCTCCGATCCGGCCGCGCACGCGCTCGCGGGAAAGCGGGCCTTCGCCTTGGAAGATTGGCGCAGGGCAGAGATCGAACTCGGTACCGCGGCCAAACTCCAGGCCGTCCGCGATCCGGAGGGCCTCCGCCAGGACGAGGACCCGGCGGTACCCTACCTGCGCGCCCTCCTCCTCATCCGTTCCGGCAAGCGGAAAGCCGCTCTCCCCCTCCTGGAGCGCGCCGCGCTCCTCGGAAGCGACTACGCCCCCTTCAGGTTCCGGCTGGCGGAATGCCGATTCCTTCTTTCGCACGACGCCCGGGACGCGAAGCTCGCGGAGGACCTCCAGGCGGCCCTCGCGCTCGCCCCGGAGGACGGGTGGATCGCGAACCTCGCCTGGCAGGTAGCCCTCGCCCGCGGCGACTTGGAAGAGGCCGCCCGCCATCTGGAACGGGCCGCGGCCGCTTTACCGGCCGAACCGTCCGTCCTGGCGAACCGGGCGGAACTCGATTTTCTGAGCGGAAACGCGGATGCGGCCCTTGAACGCCTATCGAAGAGTGGGTTCGAGGACCCGCAGGGCATAGCGGCCACAGAACTCGGCAACATCCTCGTCCGCCTTTCCCGCTATGAGGAGGCCGACGCGGCCTATGCCCGCGCCCTCCGCGCGGCGCCCGTAGACGCGGAATACCTACGGAACCGCGCGTCCTGCCTCATCGAACTCAGCCGCTTCGGGGAAGCCGACGAGCTCCTGTCAAAGGCGTACGAGGTCGATCCCTCGCCGCGCACCCTGGAACTCACGGCCTACGTCGCGGTAAAAAAAGGAGAATTACCCCGCGCTGAGGCAGCCTGCCGCCTCGCCCTGGATATCGCCCCGGAAGATACGGGCATCCTCGCTTCCCTCGCGTGGACCTACCTGGCCATGTCGCGCTGGAAGAGCGCCGAGGAAACCGTCGCGCGCCTGGAGGCGTCCGCGGCCGCGGGATCCGAAGCGGCCGCGGGCGCCGCCGAACTCCGCCAACGCCTTACGGAGGCTACCACGCGCAAAGTCGCCTGCGCTTCGTGCGGAAGGACGTGGCAGGTGGCCAAGGACGCTCCGCCCGCTCCGGCGCTCCGCCTGGTCGCCGAACCTCCGGACGACTTTCCCGCGGGGACTTGTCCGAATTGCCTCAAAACGTATTGCATCGCCTGCGCCAAGGCCAACATGGTTGAAGGCCGCTTCGTCTGCCTCGCCGACGGCGGTCGCCTCAAGCTCCTGGACGAGGGGCTCAAGAAGCTCCTCGCCGACTGGGCCGCGGGGCAGAAGGCATAAAGGGGGACGCATGCTTTCCGAAGGGGACCGGATGCCGGTCTTTGAGCTTCCGGACCAAAGCGGAAACACCGTACGGTCGGCCGACTTCGCGGGGAAGCGGCTCCTCGTCTATTTCTATCCCCGGGACGACACCCCGGCCTGCACGAACGAGGCCTGTTCCCTCCGCGATTCCTTTCCCGAACTCCGGGCGAAAGACCTCACCGTGATCGGCATCAGCGGCGATACGAGCGCGTCCCACGCCCGTTTCGCCGCCAAATTCGACCTGCCGTTCACGCTGCTCGCCGACGAGGACAAGTCGGTCATCAAGGCCTTCGGCGCCTGGGGAGAGAAATCGATGTACGGTAGGCGTTATATGGGTATCCTGCGCTGTACCTTCGTGATCGGCGCGGACGGGATAGTGGAAAAAGTCTTCCCCAAGGCGACTCCCAAGCAGCACGCGAAAGAAATCCTAAAAGCGCTCTGAGCCGCTCTTAAACTTAACTAAAGAAGGACCGGAACGCGGCGAACCGCCTCCCAAGACCGAAGGAGCCCTCAAAAGTTTCAACTTTTGAGGGCCACGGAAACTTGTGCAGTTTCGTGGACCTTCGTCTTCGCGTATTCCTTATGATCATCAGCCACGAAACTGCCGAGACGCTTCGCGGAGGCAACCGGCCTCCGCGAAGCGTCAGTCTTCGTAACGGCGCGCGATGAGCCAGACGGCCAGAAGTATGATGAGTTCGGTGGAGATGAGCAGGAGCCAATTGAGGAAGGTTCCGAGCGAATCGAAGGCTCGGGACAGCGAACCGGGAACGATGAAACGGGTATAGGCCACGCGCGCGATCCAGAAGACGAGGATGGCGTTCGATGCCGCGCGGAGGGTTTTCCGTTGCGGCGAAGCGAAAAGGCCGTAAAGCAGGACGGCGGCGCAGAGCAGTTCCGCTATCCCGACCGCGAATTCCACCCACCACTCCGTCGCGCGGAGCGAATAAACGCCCTCGTCCACGTCGGGAAGGACTCCCATGAGACCGAGAACGATGAAGAACGCCGAGACCGCCAGCTGGAAAAGGAAGAGGTTGATCTTTTTCACGTTCGCCTCCGGTCCGAGTTTATCGCTCGCCGGCCATTGAAACATTAATTTTCGCTCGGTATCATGAGTTCACCCCCGGAGTACGACCACGGCCGCGCTGAGGGCACCCATCATCGAAAGAAAAGCCAAGAGGTATTTCCATGCGCTCATTAGGCATCAATATCGGTTCGTCCAGCCTGAAGATGGTACTGGCGGAGGCTGGTTCGCCGGCGTGGTCCGCTTCGGTACCCCATGAGGGCGACTTCAGCGCCGCGGTGCGCAAGCTCCTATCCGAAGGCCATATCCCGGAAGGCACGCCCACGCTCGTGACCGGCAACGAGGGCCGCTTCATGTTCGATGCAGCCGGTACCCTGGAACCCCTCTGCGTCGAAGCCGCCCTCCGCGCGCTCGGCACCGAGGCCGACGCGGTGGTCAGCATGGGGGGCGAGGACCTCGTGGTCTACTCGCTCGACAAGAACGGCAAGATCATCAACAACTTCTCCGGAAACAAGTGCGCATCCGGCACCGGCGAGTTCCTCAAGCAGCAGCTCGCCCGCATGGACATGAAGCTCGCCGACATAGACGGGGTGAGCGACGAGGCGAAGGTCCTCTCCCTTTCCACCCGATGCTCGGTCTTCATGAAGAGCGACTGCACCCACCGGCTAAACAAGCGCGAGGCGACCAAGGACGACATCGTTCTCTCGCTCTCGGACGTCATGGCCGTGAAGGTAGTGGATTTCCTCAAGCGGGCCAAGGTAACCAAGGGCCGGGTCCTGCTCACCGGCGGCGTCACGCTCAACCGGCACATCGTGCGTTTCATCCGCGAGAAGGCCCCGCACATCGAATTCATCGTTCCCGAGGTCGCCTCGGTATTCGAGGCTTACGGCGCGGCCCTCCTGGCCGCCGATTCCGGCACCCCGCTCCCGACCGTGGATAAGCTCCTCGTGACGAACGCGGTGCGCTTCGACTCGCTTCCCGACCTCAAGAAATGGCGGGACAAGGTCCGCACCTTCGACAAGCCGGACGGCGTGGTGATCGCGGGCCGCACCTACATCCTCGGCGTGGACGGCGGCTCCACCACCACCAAGGCTTGCCTCGTGGACGCCGAGACCGACGAGATCGTCGCGAGCCATTACGGCCGCACACACGGAGACCCGGTCAAGGCGCTCAAGGAATGCCTTTCGATCATCAAGGACAAGATCGCCTCGGATACGGGCGGCGGTTCGATCAACATCTCGCTCACCGCCACCACGGGCTCTTCCCGTGAAATCCTCGGCGTGTTCCTGGAGACGCCCGGCGTCTACAACGAGATCATCGCCCACGCG
>JAEWSV010000126.1 GCA_023398155.1 Spirochaetota bacterium | reverse complement strand
TCGATGAACTCGAGCGTATCGGGGACCATGCGGTGCATTTGGCGAAGGCTTCCCTCAAACTCGAAGGCGAGCCCTATATCGAACCCCTCGGGAATCTGGAGCGCATGGCGGAGACCGGCTGCGCCATGATACGCGGCGCGGTGGAGGCCTACCTCGAACTGGACACCGAGAAGGCCAGGAAAACCGCATCGATGGACGACGGCGTGGACGCCGAGCACAAGGCTTTGATGACCGAACTCCTGACGTACCTCCACGACAACCCCGATAAGGTACGGCAGGGTACCAAGATCATCCAGACTTCGGGCTTCCTGGAACGGCTCGGGGATCACGTGACGAACATCTGCGAAGCGGTGGTGTACTGCGTCGAAGGGCGGCACGTGGAGCTCAACGAATAGCGAAACCCGGCTTCCGGCTAGGGCGGCGGGCGATCACGGGGAGGCGGCGCTTGGCGAAGGCGACGATATTGGTGGTTGAGGACGATCCGGATATCCGGGAACTCGTTTCCTACAATTTAGGCAAAGAAGGCTATACCGTAGCGGCCGTCGAAAGCGGAGAACGGGCTCTCGCCCAGCTGCCGACGGCGAATCCCGACCTTATCCTCCTGGACATCATGTTGCCGGGAGCGGACGGCTTGGACGTGTTGCGGTCCTTGAAAGGCGATCCGGCGAGCGCGCGCATACCCGTCATCCTGGCCACCGCGAAAAGCGAGGACGGCGACATCGTCACGGGCTTGGAACTCGGCGCGGACGATTACGTCACCAAGCCCTTCAGCCCCAAAGTATTGATCGCGCGGATCCGCGCCCTGCTCCGCCGCACCGCGGACAAACGGCCGGAACGGTCGAACCAGCTCGATATCGTGGAGATCGGCGGCCTCAGGCTGGACGCGTCGAGGCACGAAGTGAGTTGCGACGGCGCGCCGGTAGAACTTTCCGCGACGGAATTCGCCCTCCTCGACTTCCTCATGCACAATCCCGGCTGGGTATTCCCGCGCAACCGGATCATCGACGCGGTCAAGGGAAAGGACTACCCCGTGACCGAGCGGTCGGTGGACGTGCAGATCCTGGGCCTCCGCAAGAAACTCGGCCTCCTCGGCGACCGCATCGAGACGGTGCGCGGCGTCGGCTACCGGTTCAGGGACGGGGACAGGCCGGCATGAGGCGCAACCTCCTCTCCCAGGTTTATCCTACCTACATCGTCGTCGTCCTCGTCTGCATAGCCGCCCTCTCCGTCGTCGCCACGGCGGTCGTACGCTCGGCGGTGCACGATTCGACGCGGACCCAGCTCGCCGACCTGATCGCGGTCACGGAGAACCGGTTTTACCCCCGCGAAGGCTCATCGATCCCGTCGAACGATATGGATGGCGCGCTCAAAACGCTTTTTTCCAATCGGGATTTCCGGGTCACCATCCTCGCTCCGGACGGGACCGTGTTGGCCGATTCCAAGGCCGACCCAGCCGGTCTGGAAAACCACGGAAGCCGCCCGGAAGTCATGGCGGCGCTTTCCCGCGGCGAGGGCCAGGCGCTCAGGACATCCGAATCGATCGGCGTGGAGCTCCTCTACCTGGCCCGTCCGGTTCCCGATACCGCCGCGCCGGTCGCCGTCATCCGCACTTCCATGCCCCTCCCGCTCCTCCGCAACCGGCTGGCCGACCTCTACGGAACGCTCGCGCTCGGCGGCTTCGCGGCCCTCCTCGTCGCGGCCGCCCTGGCCTTCCTGGTCACCCGCCGCATCAACCGGCCGCTCGAACAACTCGCGCAGACGGCCCGCCGCTTCGGCTCGGGCGAGCTGGACCACCGCGCGTCGGTCGCCGAGCCCGAGGAGATCCGCACGCTCGCGGAAACGATGAATTCCATGGCGGAAGAACTCCGGCGCCGCATCGACGACGCGGAACGGCGCCGACGCGAGGCAGAGGCCATCCTCGGCGCCATGGCAGAGGGCGTCGTCGTCCTGGACGGGGAGCTCAGGATCACCCAGACCAACGCGGCGGCCCTCCGCTTATTCCCTTCGGCGTCGGCCGCCTCTCCCATCGGGAAGCCCCTCCTGGAAATCTTCCGAGCCACCGACCTCCGGCTCTACGCGGAGGAAGCCTTGTCCGGGGACGACCTAGTGGAAGGGACGGTGACCACCTGGGTAGAGACGCCGCGCACGCTCCAAGTGTACGCGGCGCGCATACCGGGGCGAGGCGGCTGCCTCCTCGTGCTCCACGACATCACCCGCCTCGTGGAGCTGGAAAACGTCCGTAAGGATTTCGTCGCCAACGTTTCGCACGAGCTCAGGACGCCGATCACCTCGATCAAGGGCTTCGTGGAGACCCTCGCCGAAGGAGCGCTCGACGATCCGGATCGCGCGGCTCGCTATCTCGCGATCATCGCGAAACAGGCCGATCGGCTCGAGCGCATCGTGGAAGACCTCCTCTCGCTCGCGCGCCTCGAACGGCAGGACGAGCTGCCGCTCAAGACCGAACGCGTCGCCCTCTCGCTCCTCCTGGAGAACGCCCGGCTCGTCTGCGCCCATGAGGCGGCGGAGAAAAATATCCGAATCGACATCGCCTGTCCTGCCGAAATCGAGGTGGACGTGAGTCCGACCCTCATCGAGCAGGCCTTCGTGAACCTGGTCGACAACGCCGTCAAGTATTCTCCGACAGAGACCGTAGTGCGCTTGGAAGCGGAGAGGCGGGATACCGCCGTGGCTATCCGCGTCGTGGACCGGGGCTGCGGCATCCCCGCCAAGGACCTGCCGCGCACCTTCGAACGTTTCTATCGGGTGGACAAGGCCCGTAGCCGCGAGGCGGGAGGCACCGGCCTCGGACTCTCCATCGTCAAGCACGTGGTGAGTCTCCACGGAGGGTCGGTATCCGCGGAAAGCAGGGAAGGAAGCGGGTCCGCCTTTACCGTGATCCTCCCCCGGCCGACCGATCCGGCTTGACCTTTTCGCCCGCGAAGATATGATGGGTAGTCCTATGCGACGACTCACCGACCTCTCGCCCTCCTTATTGGCCGATCTCCGCGCCAAAGGCGCGGACATCGACCGGACGCTCGTGGTCCTCGATCTCCTGGACGCGGAATTCGGGAGAACGGGGCACGAAGCCTCCCCCCTCGTGAGCCTCCCCGCGAACGATGACGGTCGCATCAACGATCGGACCTCCCTCCGCGATTTCCGCATGGACGACCGGGAAGCCGCGAGGAAACTCGCCGAATTCGGCCTGGAAGGCGTCGCGGTAGACCTCGTAGTCCGGGAAGGAGGGGACGCCGTCTTCTCCGAGGAGGCCTTGTACCGGCTCGGCACCCTCCTCTACCCCCGCGTGGCCTACGGCGTCCTCAACGGCGGATCGGCCACCTCCTACGTCGACGTCAAGAAAAACGAGGAACTCGATCCCGCCGCCTTCGAGGCGCTGCGCCGGCCCTTCGAGGCCGCGGCGGAGGCTTCGCGGGAAAAGCCGAAGGGGACAGCGAGCGCCTATTTCGAAACGGACGGCAGGGGTGGGCCTTCCTTCCTGCTGCTCAAGATGAGGTCCCTCCTCATCCGCGCCCTGGAATATCGACTGCTTTCCGGCGACGAGGAAACGGCGGTCCTCCCCTTCTTCGAGATGACGAGCGAAGCCACCTGCGAGCCGCTCCGCGCCGCCTATGCCGAATACCGCCGCGATCCGCTCATCGCGCCGCTCATCGAACGGACTCGCGTCGATCCGACCGCTCCCCTCGGATCGGTCCAGCCCCTCCTCGCCGCCCTCACCCACAAGGCCGAAGGTTTTCCCCGCCGCCTCTACGACCGGGCTTACGGCAAACGGGACGAAGGGCTCGCCCTCCCCGGCGGCCACGGCGAGAACTTCCGCGTGCTCGCCTCCGTCTACCGGCGCCTCCGCGAACAGGGCATCCGCTGGGCGTACCTGGGCAACGTGGACAATTCGGGCTACACCGTCGACCCGGTCGCGGTGGCGACCCTCGCCCTCCGCGGCGCGAGCGCGGCCTTCGAATTCTCCTGGAGGACGAGCGTGGACGTGAAGGGCGGCGTCCTCGTGGAACGGGACGACGGCAGGCTGAGCGTGGCCGACATAGGCCAGGCCATAGACCGGGAAACGGTCGCCCGGGAGGAAGCGGAAGGAAAGGCGCCGCTCTTCAACTGCGCGACCGGCCTCTTCGACCTGGACTGGCTCGTCCCGCGGCTCGACGAGATCATGAACGCGCTACCCATCCGGGTTTCGGAGCAAGATAAGGAAGCCGGCAAATACGCTCAGGCTGAACAGACCACCTGGGAAGTGCTCGGCCTCATGGAAGATCCCTTGATCTTCGCCGTCGCCAAGGAAAAACGCTTCGTAGCCGCTAAGACGCTTATGGAGAGCATCCTCGCGAGCCCGATCGGTGCCGGTATCGACGGTAACGGCCGGGTGGACGCGGGCCTCCGCGCGGCCGCCGCCCTCGTGCGCCGAGGTTTCGGGCGTCTCCTGGAAACGGAATACGGTTTCTCGCCGGCCGAAGGGCGCGGACACGCGCCCTTGAGCCTCGCCGAACTCCAGGCCCGGATCGACGCTTTTCCGCCCCTCCGCTGATGCTCAGCGCGGCCGCGGCTCGGCGACCGAATCGCGGATCACGAGATCGGTGGGCAGTATGGCGGAGGCGGCGGGACGGCCGCGTATCAAGTCGATGATGGCCCGCGCGGCGTAGGCTCCCTTCTTGACTCCCGGTTGGCGAACCGTGGTGAGCGGCGGCGCCAACAAGGCCGAGAAGGGCACGTCGTCCATACCGGTGACGGAGATATCGGCGGGGATGGAGAGACCGGCGGCGTGGCAGGCCTCATAGACCCCGTACGCCGCCGTATCGCTCATGCAGAGGAAGGCCGTGGGCTTTTCCTCCGCGAGGATACGGGCCGCGGCCTCGGCGGCGGCCTCCATGGTCGCCTCCACGGCGACGACGCGGATACCCGCGGCCAGGAGGGAAGAGCCCCGGCCCGCAAGCGCCCGCTCGAATCCGGCCAGGCGCCGGTCGCCCGTCCGCGAAGAACGCTCTTCCGTGGAACCCGGGCCGTCGGCCCTGAGGGCCAGCACCACGATCCGTGCGTGCCCCTTCGATAACAAGTAATCCATGACGGACTCGGCCGCGGCGGCGTCGTCGATGCCGACGTTCGTGATGCCCGCGTCCGCGTCCCCGTCTATCGTCACGAAGGGCACGTGGCGCTGATGGATGAGCGCCGCTATATCGGGAGCGGCCTCCACGCCGAGCGCGAGGAAGCCGTCGACGGCCGCGTTCCGGACCGCCTGGGAAAGGAAGCCCTTCACCGGCGGCAGGATGGTGAGGAACAGGTCCTCTTGATGGCAGACCGTGCCGATGCCGCGGAGGACTTCCGCGACGTAGGGATTCCTGAAGGTTTCCTGGATAGCCTGAGGGAGGAGCACTCCGATGGCCCCGACCCGCTTCGTGGTCATCGTGCGCGCCACCGGATCGGGCACGTACCCTTCCCGATCCGCGATCGCCATGATCCGCTCGTACGTCTCCCTCGATATCTTCGAAGGATCGTTGAACGCGAAGGATACCGTTGTCTTGGAGACCCCCGCGAGTTCGGCGATGTGCTTGATGGTCAGGCGCATTATGGGAGCATGATACATGAAAATGCGGCTGAGTGACAGGTCGAAAGGAAATAACGGCGCGCTAACGCTCGGCGCGCGCTGCGTTTCGATTCTGCCCGGCGCATCAAAAAAAAGCGGCCGTCCGGATGGACGGCCGACAAAGTAATAGGCGCCGGGCAGAATCGAACTGCCGCATAAAGGTTTTGCAGACCTCTCCCTTACCGCTTGGGTACGGCGCCGGTAGCCGGCCGAATATAGCAATTATACTCGGCTTTGTCCAGCGCTTTCAGGAACGAAGATCCCCGCAGAGCCGGGCGAGGCGATCGACGCCTTCCCGGATCATCGCCGGTTGCGCGTTGGAGAAGTTGAGGCGCATGCAATTCGAGCCGTCATGGTCCGGAAAGAAGTCTTCCCCGGGGACGAAGGCGACGTTGCGCTCCAAGGCCTTCACGAGCAAGGCTGTCGTATCGATGTGCCCAGGACCGGTGACCCAGAGGAACATGCCGCCGTCCGGCTTAGTCCACGTATACCCTTCGGGCATGGCCGCCGCGAGGCACGACTCCATCAGGGCGTACCGTTCGCCATAGGCCTTCCTGACCTTCTCCACGTGGGACGTATTATCGAAGTCCCGCATGTAGCGTTCCAGGATGAGCTGGTCGAGGCTCGAGGTGTGGAGGTCTGCCGCCTGTTTGGCGATGATGAGCTTTTCCCGGATCGGCCGGGGCGCGACGGCCCAGCCGGTCCGGAAGCCGGGGGCCACGATCTTGGAGAAGGTGCTCAAGTAGATGACGGAGCCGGTCGTATCGAATGATTTGATGGGCGGCACCGCGTCGCCGCGGTAGCGGAGCTTGCCGTAGGGATCGTCCTCCACGATCGTCAGGCCCCGCCTGACCGCGACCTCATACAAAGCTCGGCGCCGATCCGCGCTCAAAGTGCGGCCGGTCGGATTCTGGAAATTCGGAATCACGTAGAGGAAACGAATCGGGAGCCGACCGGCCAGCTCATCGACCGCCTCGGGGATAATCCCATAGTCGTCGGTGGGCACCGGCTGGAACCGCGCTTCGAAGCACTGGAAGGACTGGACGGCCGCCAAGTAGGTCGGGTTCTCCGTGAGAACGATGTCGCCCGGATCCAGGAAGATCTTCCCGAGGAGGTCGAGGGACTGCTGAGAGCCGGTGGTGATGAGGATGTCGTCGGCGGTGCAGGCTACGCCGCGGAGGGCCATCTCGGCCGCGAGGAAGTCGCGCAGGGCGGGAACGCCGTCGGTGATGCCGTACTGGAGGGCGCGCGGTCCGATTTCCGCCAGTACGCGCTCCGCGGAAACGCGGACGTCGTCCACAGGGAACAATTCGGGCGCAGGCAGGCCTCCGGCGAAGGAGATTATTTCCGGCCGTTCGGTCGTCTTGAGTATTTCCCGAATCGATGAGGGCTTCATTGCCGACATGCGGCGCGCGAATCGTCCTTCCATACAGAACCTCCGTCTCGACGCCATCCTATCAAAGTGATACAATACAGACAACGCATATAAAGGAAATTTACATGCTTTCTGATATAGTACAGATAGACAGAACTTCTCGAATTCCGGTACAGGCCCAGATCGCGGATGCGTTCGCGGATGCCATCCTCGCGGGCAAGCTCGAAGGCGGCCGGAAGCTCCCTTCCCTGCGGACGCTTTCCGCCCGGCTCGGGATCAGCGCGGCCACCGCCGCCGCGGCCTACCGGAACCTCGTGGAACGCAGGCTCATCGCCGCGCACCCCCGCTCGGGTTTCGTCGTTTCCGCGCTGGACGCGGCGCTCAGGAAAGCCGGAGAAGGGGACCGGGCCATCCTGCCCCTACACCGCATCGAGCCGAATCTCCGCCTCCACCCTGCGGCGGACTTCGCCCGCGTGACCGCGGAGGTAGCCGCGGAGGATCCTGCGGCGGGCGGGTACGAGGATTACCGAGGATCGCGGGCACTGCGCGCGATGTTGGCCGAGCTGGACAGGGCAGACGGCATACCGTCCGATCCGGAAAAAGGCATGCTCGTCACGGCCGGAGCCCAGCAGGCCATCGCGATCATCGCGCGGGCCGCGGGAAGGGGAACTCTGGTCGCCCTGGAAGATCCGACGTATCCGGGCGCCCGTTTGGCCTTCGCCTCCGCGGGGGCCTGCCTCGTGCCCATACGCGCCGCGACCGCCGGCCCCGAGCCCGCCGCGCTGGAACGCGCCTGCGCTTCGAACAAGATCGACCTTTTTTACTGTTGCCCGACCTACGGCAACCCGAGCGGACGCAGCTGGGATAGGGAAACGCGGGAACTCGTGCTCCGCGCGTCCGCCCGGTACGGGTTCACGATCATCGAGGATGATTACCTCGGGGACCTGGATTACCTTGAGGAACATCCGGCTCGGCTGGCCTCGCTGGCCGCATCCGTTCCCGGTTCCCGGGTGATCCATATCCGGACCTTCTCCAAGTGCCTCCTCCCCGCGCTCCGCGTGGCAGGCGTGAACGCCGACGAGCGGACCATCGCGCGGCTGCTCGCCGTGAAATCGGCGGACGATATCTGCGGTTCCGCCCTGATCCAGCGGGGATTGGCGCGGTATCTAGAAATCGGCGCCTACGGAGAACACCTGCGGCGCGTGAGGCCCCACTACGCTTCCCTACGGGCCGCCCTGCGTTCGGCCCTCGGGGCCGCTTCCGCTCCCCTCCGCTTCGATGATCCGCCGGCGGGACTATGCCTGCTCGGAAACCTGGAAAAGGGGATGGATTTGGCACGGTTCATAGCGGAATGCAAGACCCAAGGCGTTTCGGTATCGCCGGGTCCCGATTATTGGCAGGAAGGGCAGGAAGGAGCGCTCGCGTTCCGCATCGGATTCGGGAGCCTGGAACCGGGGGAGATTCCCCGCGCGATCCAGGCCATGGAGGAAGCCGCGCGGAAAATGAAGAACGATTTCTTTGAGCGAGCGCTCATTTGAGCGAGCGCTCATCGGAACGAAGGCGAGACGGACGCGCGCTCAAACGGGCTGGGGTTCGACCTCGGCCTCGCGTTCGGCCCGACAGGCGGGACAGATGCCGAAGAAATCGAGTCGATGTCCCGTCACGACGCGGTCCATGAGAGAGGCGACGCGGGCATCCAAGTCATGGTCAACGTTAAGA
>JAEWSV010000298.1 GCA_023398155.1 Spirochaetota bacterium | reverse complement strand
GTGATCCGGTCCCTCGCGGTCCGCCAAGCCGACGCCGCCCAGGGGAGCGAGACCCGTCAGGCGCTCCTCTCCATCGAAGCGCGGATCGGCGCCATGGCGTCGGTGTATCGATCGATATTCGATTCGTCGGACGATCTTTCGAGCATAGACGGCGCCGTCCTCCTCAGGTCCGTAGCGCACGCGGCAGCGCTCGCGGAAAGCGCGGCCGAGTTCGCCGATGACCAGATGCTGACGGAACCTTGCGTGCTTTCGCTGCCGCGGGCCGTGCCGTTCGCGCTCATCGCGCATGAACTCGCGACCTGCGCCTTCCGCAGGGGCGCCAGGGGCGGGAAGGGGCTCCGGATCGATCTGACCGAGGCTGGGGGGTACTACACTCTGCGCTTCTCGCTCACCGCCGAAAACCGCAAGCCGGGTCATCCCGATTGCCTGGACCTCGCGTCGATGCTCGCGCCGCAGCTCGGCGGGACCGTCGTCCTCGCCCCCGACGCGTGGACGCTCCGATTCCCCGCTTGACGAGGCCGCCCGCCGTCCCCTACTATTGACGCCCATGAACGCGAACGAACTCCGCTCGAAATATATCGAATTCTTCAAATCGAAGGGCCACGCGCAGATCCAGGGCAAGTCGCTCTTGCCGGATAACGACCCGACGGTCCTCTTCACGACCGCGGGCATGCACCCGCTCGTCCCCTACCTCCTCGGCGAGGTCCATCCCGCGGGGACGCGGCTCACCGACTACCAGAAATGCATCCGCACCGGCGACATCGACGCGGTCGGCGATCCCAGCCACCTCACCTGCTTCGAGATGCTCGGTAACTGGTCCCTCGGCGACTACTTCAAGGAAGGCGCCATTTCGATGAGCTTCGAGTTCCTGACGGACGCGAAGTGGCTCGGCATCCCCGTTGAGAAGCTCGCGGTCACCGTGTTCGCCGGTGAGCCGGGCATCCCGAGGGACGATGAGTCGGCCGCCATCTGGAAGCGCCTGGGCATTCCCGAGGACCGCATCCGCTTCCTCCCGCGCGAGGATAACTGGTGGGGTCCGGCGGGCAGTACCGGACCCTGCGGCCCCGATTCCGAGATGTTTTTCGATACGGGGCGGCCCTCCTGCGGTCCGGACTGCGGCGCCGGCTGCAAGTGCGGCAAATGGCTCGAGATCTGGAACGACGTGTTCATGCAGTACAACAAGACCGCCGAGGGCGAGTACGTACCGCTCGCGCGCAAGTGCGTGGACACCGGCATGGGCATCGAGCGGACGGTGACCGTCCTCAACGGCAAGAAATCGGTCTACGATACGGAAATCTTCGCCCCGGTGATCGCCGCCGTGGAAGCCGTCTCCGGCTATAAGTACGGGACCGACGCCGAGAAGGATAAATCGGTCCGCATCGTCTGCGACCATACGAGGGCCTCCACCTTCATCCTCGGCGACCCCAAGGCCGTCACCCCCTCCAACGTCGGCGCCGGCTACGTCCTCCGCCGCCTCATCCGGCGCGCGGTCAGGCACGGTAAGAAGCTCGGCGTGAACGACGTCTTCCTCTCCGGCATCGCGGAGGTCATCGTCGAGAAGTTCGGCGGTCCGTATCCGGAGCTCGTGGAGAACCGCGGCCGCGTCATGGAGGAGCTGGAGAAGGAGGAGCGCAAGTTCCTGGAGACTCTCCAGAAGGGCGAGCACGAGTATGAGAAGATGCTCCCGAACCTCCTCAAGAATCCCCAGAAGATCATGTCCGGCCGGCTCGCGTTCAAGCTCTACGACACGTACGGTTTCCCCATCGAACTCACCGAGGAGCTCGCGGCCGAGAGCGGCATGACGGTGAACCGCCTCGAGTTCGACGAGGCCTTCAAGAAACACCAGGAGCTGTCCCGCGCGGGCAGCGAACAGGTCTTCAAGGGCGGCCTCGCCGACCACGGCGAGCAGACGACCAAGTACCACACGGCCACGCACCTCCTCCAGAAGGCGCTGCAGATGGTGCTCGGAGACCACGTCCATCAGAAGGGTTCCAACATCACCGCCGAGCGCATGCGGTTCGACTTCTCGCACGGCGAGCCCATGACGGCGGAGCAGATCAAGCGCGTTGAGGATATCGTGAACGAGCAGATCAAGCGCGACCTCCCCGTGACCATGGCGACCATGAACCTGGACGAAGCGAAAGCCTCGGGCGCGATGGCGCTTTTCGGTGAGAAGTACGAATCGCAAGTCAAAGTGTACTCGATCGGCGATTTCTCCAAGGAAGTGTGCGGCGGCCCCCACGTGGACCGCACCGGAAAGCTCGGCGCCTTCAAGATCCAGAAGGAGCAGTCCTCGTCTGCCGGCGTACGCCGCATACGGGCCGTACTGGAATGATGACGGCGCGCCGTCGGTGCGTAACCTTCGCGGCGCGCGAGTCGTTTACATAGAACGGAATCAAAAGACCCGAGAAGGAAGCCCATGAAACGAATCCTGTACGCGGCCCTCCTGACCGCCCTCGTCCCCGTCCTCTCCTTCGCTCAGGCGGAGTTGCAGCCGGCCGCGATCGTGAAGCTCACCAAGACCGAACCGATCACCGTCAAGCAGCTCAAGGCCGATATCCAGAAACTGGAGGCCCAGACCAAGCGGTCCCTCACCAAAGAGGAACGGCGCGAAGTTCTGGACGTCCTCATCAACGAGCGCCTCGCGCTCCAGGCCGCGGACAGGGATAAGATCGTCATCACCGACAATGAGGTGAACCAACAGATCCAGCAGTTACGCGCGTCCATGGCGAGCCAGCTCAAGCGGCAGCCGACGGAGGCTGAGTTCGAGACCGCGGTTAAGAACGAGACGGGACAGACCGTGGCCGAATACCGGGATCAGCTCCGTCGCCAGCTGACCGTCCAAAAATACGTGCTCGCCAAGAAGCGCGCGACCTTCGAAAGCATCGTCACCCCCACTGAAGAAGATATCAAGGCCGAATACGAACTCAACAAGGCGAAGTTCATGCGCCCCGATAC
>JAEWSV010000296.1 GCA_023398155.1 Spirochaetota bacterium | reverse complement strand
GGCCAGGACTCCGAGCTCGCCCTCGACGGTGACGTCGTGCTTATGGGCGTAGTCGCAGACCTTCTTGGTCAGGGCGACGTTCTCGTCGTATGACAGGTGGGATCCGTCGATCATGACGGAGGAAAAGCCGCTCTCGATGCAGTCCTTGCAGAGCTCGAAGCTGTCGCCGTGGTCCAGGTGGAGGACGATAGGGATGTCGTAGCCGAGCTCGTGGGCGTATTCCACGGCGCCGCGCGCCATGTTGCGGAGGAGCGTCTGGTTGGCGTACTTACGGGCGCCGGAGGAGACCTGGAGGATTACGGGGGACTTCGTCTCCACGCAGGCCTGGATGATGGCCTGCATCTGCTCCATGTTGTTGAAATTGTAGGCCGGAATCGCATAACCGCCGGCGACCGCTTTCTTGAAGAGGTCTACAGTGTTGGCGAGGCCAAGTTCCTTATAGCTGGTCATAGGAACGCTCCTTGGATCGATGGTATTGGGGCGATTCTATGCGTCGGAGAGCCCTTGGTCAAGGATGGCCCGCCTTCCGCGGATCCTACAAGAAACGCGCGCAGATCAGTCGCAGCGCAGGGGCCCGGCCGACACAACCCGCCCCGGGCGGGGCCGGAGTGGGTTGTGTCGGTCACCCTTGCGCTGACGATCAGGAACCGCGCGCGTTTCTTGCCGGGCTAGGCGGAGGCGCGCCTTCGGGATGGGGAGCGGGGGGTGCCGGCGACGCGGCTTACTGTTTGTTGCGACGTCTTGACCCGGCGCGGGCGCGCGGCTATGGTCGTGCCATGCGGGGTTCGCGGAGGTTCTTCCTTTGTTGCGGGGTCATCGGCGCGGTGGTCCTCGGTTCTCTGGCCGCATACGCGGCGCGGAAGCCGGTGGTCGTGGTGACGGACGCGTCGTTTGAGGAACTCTACGGACCGGCAAGGAGTCGGCATCGGAAGATCCGGGCCGCGTTCGCGGTCTGGAGGCGGATCGAGGTAGCTACGGTCGGGGAGTCGGCCGTTCCCGCCGCGGCTGCGGATGCCGCGGCCGAAGCTTCCTCAGATCCCTTCTGCGTCGTGTTTCCCTTCCGGTACGAAGCCGGCGCCGTCGTCTACGCGGACCGCCATCCGGATACTCCGACCGTCGTAGTCGGCGGACCGGCGGCAGCGGGGATGCGGCCGGCGCGCTTTTCCGCCGACCGGGCGACGGACCTGTACCGTGCGGGGAGGGTCGCGGGCCTATTCTCCTCAGCGAGCGGACGGCTCGTCCTCTTGAGCGGGGAAGGTCTTGAAAGTCCGCCCGCCTTTCTTTCGGGTCTCGCCGATTCCGGCTCTCCGAGCGAAGCTATCCTGATTGCCCCGGGCGACCCCCTGCCCGCCGACGCGGCCTGCGTCGTCGCGGCGGAGACGGACGGCCGCCTGCCGCCGGAGATGCGGGCGCCGCCGCTCGTGCTTTTCACCTGGATAGATCTCGCGCTCGTTCCGTCCTCGACGGTGGTCGTCTTCGACGATTCGGTCTGGGCCCTCCTCGTTTCCGCCGTCCGCGCCGCGGCCGGCGGCGAGTCGGCGATCGCTCCCTCCGCGGTATGGTTCCCGCCCGCGGAGGGAAGAAAGGCTTCCCGTCAATTAAAAGCCGCCGCGACCGCGCGATACGGGGTGCATAATTCCTTATGAATGTTTGACAAAGGAATGTCGAGGAAATATAATCATACCCGATTTCCAATTCGCGACGCTCGCTAAAGGAGTATGGGATGAAACACGGCGGTTTCAAAGCTGCTTGCCTCACTCTCTCGACATGCATCGCGGTCCTATCCGTGCAAGCGGATGACAAGACCGTCAATCTCGAGTCTCGGGTTCTCGAGAGTTTTAATGGTGACTCCGCATATGTTTGGCGCGTTTCAGCCAGTAAATTCGCGACCAAGAGCGAAGGAGACGCGTTCCCTAAGCTCGCGTATGTGGACGCATGGCCGAATGCCCTCCACGGGGACAACCGTGAGAAGGCCGTCCTCAAGAGCCTCGGCGTCTGGGGACGGTTCGATCGGAAGGGCTATAACTGGATCGATATCTATCCGGTCAACAAGGACGGCGGCGCCGACGCGGAGCCGGCAGAGGTTCTCATGCCCGGCCGCGCCCGTATGCTCGACCTGTGGATATGGGGCTCCAACTTCAATTACTATATGGAAGCCTATCTGCGGGACCATAAGGGAGTGGTGCACACGGTCAACATGGGAGACTTGAATTTCGAAGGTTGGAAAAACCTCCGCATCAATATTCCGGAGAGCATCCCCCAGGCTAAGGTCACGCTTCCGAAGCGGCAGGGACTCACCCTCGTGAAGTTCCGCCTCTGGACACGGCCGACCGAGCCCGTCGATGGATTCCAGGTCTATTTCGATCAGGTGAAGATCCTCACGGATACCTTCGAATCGCTCTTTGACGGCGACGAGCTTGCCGATCCGGAACGCGTCCAGGAACTCTGGACGTCCGGCAACCAGAGCAATTAAGGAGACAGCTATGAAACGCTTGTCTGTTGCCGTCGCCCTCTCGCTCTTGGCCGCCTTCGCCTTCGCTCAGGAAACCGAACTCGGCACTCCAAATCCGGAGCGCATCGGCGTCGACGCCGCCCAGCAGAAGCTCAAGGAAGTATCCGTCGATAAGTTCGAAGCTCCCGGTTTCTGGAACTCGTTCATGTCTACCGACGAAGGGTACACGATGACTCGCCTCTTTGAGGGGGCTCCGGCGGGAAAGACGCCGATCCCCGAAGAGAAGGACATGAACCAGCCCGATAAGTTCGTGCTCGGCACGCGGGTCGATTTCCTCCGCCGCGGGTTCAATTCCTTCGTCCTCGCCCCTATCCGGCCGATCCCGATCGAGGGTACGACCAAGACGATCTCCGTGTGGGTGGTCGGACGTAACTACGACCACGTGCTCAAGATCTTGGTGCAGGACTTCTTCGGGCGCAATTACGAGCTCTATATGGGTAAGCTCAACTTCCAAGGTTGGAAGAAGCTCACCGTCGCCGTTCCGCCGCAGGGCGCGGACGGTAAGAGCGGCATCGTTCAGAGGAACTACCACTATACGGCCAATGCGGGCCTCAAGGTGCTCGGCTTCAAGGTGGAGTTCGATCCGGTAGAGGCTTTCGGCAGCTATTATATCTATCTTGACGATCTTCGGGCGGTGACGGAC
>JAEWSV010000294.1 GCA_023398155.1 Spirochaetota bacterium | reverse complement strand
CGATGGTAGCGGTCATCCTCCCCTCTTTGGTTATCCTCGGCGGGGCGAGCTTGGCGCTCCTCCACCCCGAAGGCAGGGCGGCCATCCGCAACGCGGGTCCCCGCGGCTTCTCGGAGGTCCTCTACGCCTTCGCTTCAGCCGCAGGCAACAACGGTTCGGCTTTCGCCGGCCTCGCGGCCGGCAAGACGTTCTACTGCGTCGCCCTAGGCATCGCGATGCTGATCGGCCGCTTCGGCGTCATCGTCCCGGTACTCCTGATCGGCGAAGCGCTGTCCCTCAAGAAGACCGTCCCGGCGGGCGCGGGTACCTTCCGTACCGATACGGCCCTTTTCGCGGGCCTCCTCTCGGCCATCGTCCTCATCGTCGGCGGTCTCACGTTCTTCCCCGCCCTCACCCTCGGTCCCGTGGTGGAGCACTTCCTCCTCGCCTCGGGCGCTCTTTTCTAGGAGGTCCCAATGCGCAAAACCCCATCGCTCTTTGAAGGAGAGCTGCTCAAGAAAGCCGTGGTCGCTTCCTTCGCGAAGCTCGATCCCCGGCAGCAGGTCCGCAACCCCGTCATGTTCGTCGTCTACTTGGGTTCCATCTATTGCACGGCCGCGCTCGCGTTCCGCGCCGCGGGCGGCGCGGCGGCTTCGGGTCCGCCGCTCGGCCTCTTCGCTTCCCTCGCCGCCTGGCTCTGGTTCACGGTACTTTTCGCGAATTTCGCCGAGGGCCTCGCCGAGATCCAGGGAAAGGCCCGGGCCGACTCGCTGCGGGCTATGCGGCGCGATACGAAGGCCAAGCGGCTCCTCCCCTCCGGAGAGACGGAGCTCGTGAGCGCCGCGGCCCTCGCGCAGGATGACCGAGTCGTCTGCGGACCGGGCGACGTCATCCCCGCCGACGGACAAGTCGTGGAGGGTATCGCAACGGTGGACGAATCGGCGGTCACGGGCGAGTCCGCGCCCGTGATCCGCGAGTCCGGCGGCGATCGCGACGCGGTCACCGGCGGTACGAGCGTCATCTCCGACCACATCGTCATCCGCGTCACGAGCGGACCGGGCGCAGGTTTCCTGGACCGCATGATCTCCCTCATCGAAGGGGCTACCCGCCGCAAGACGCCGGGGGAGATAGCCCTGACCATTCTGCTCGCCGCTTTGACCCTCATCTTCCTGGCGGCGGTCGCGAGCCTTCCGGTCTTCGCCGCTTGGGCTTCGAGTGACGGAGCCCCGATTCCCCCCGAACTCCTCATCGCCCTCCTCGTCTGCCTCATCCCCACGACGATCGGCGGCCTCATCTCCGCCATCGGCATCTCGGGCATCGCGCGCCTCCTCAAGCGCAACGTGGTCGCGACCTCCGGCCGCGCCGTGGAGGCGGCGGGGGACGTGGACGTCCTCCGCCAAGGAGTTGGCGGCCGCCTTCGCGTATTCGATAGCGAGCGCCCTGACGCGGGAACGGCTCGCCGATCGCAAGCGGAAGGACGCGCTCGGGCAGGAATCCGAACGGCTAGCCCGAACCCTCCTCAACTCCGTTTCCCACGAGATCCGCACGCCGCTCGCAGCCGTCATCGGCGCGGCCACCGCGCTCGCGGACGAGACGACGGCGACCGACGCCCCCTCGCGTACGGCGCTGCTCGCGGAGATACTCGCCGCCGCCGGACGTCTCGATCGCATCGTGGAGAACCTCCTGTCGATGACGCGCATAGAGGCGGGAGCCCTCCGGCTCAGGAAGGAGAAGATCGATCCCGCGGAGCTTCTTGCCGCGGCGGCCGACGACGCCCGGCAGGCGGAAAACGAGCGGGCGGGGGCCGACGGCCGCGATTCCGCGATCCCCCGGTTCGCGATCGACGCCGAGGCGGCGCCCCGGCTCGTCTCCGTGGACGAGGCGCTCTTCGTCCAGCTGCTCTCCAACCTCGCCCGGAACGCGCTGCGCTATTCGCCCGAGCTCTCGGCGGTCGAGCTCCGCGCGGAGGAGACGGGGCGCGACTTGACGGTCATCGTGCGGGATCGCGGGCCGGGAGTCCCCGCGGCGGAACTCGACCGCATCTTCGACAAGTTCTTCCGCGGAGAGGGCTCGCGGGGAGGCGGCCTCGGGCTCGGCCTCTCGATCTGCCGGGGCATCGCCGAAGCCCATGGAGGCCGGATCGAGGCGCGCGGCCGCGAGGGCGGCGGGCTCGAATTCCGCGTGCGTATCCCCGATTGCGCGGAGGAGGAATACCATGCGTAGGGCGCTCGTCATCGACGACGACCCGGCGATCCGCAAGCTCCTTACGGTGAGCCTCGCGGTCCGGCAATTCGAGGTCTTCGCGGCGGGCGACGCCTTCGAAGGGCTCCAAGAACTCCGCGCCGTCCATCCCGACATCGTGATCTTGGACCTGGGCCTACCGGACCTGGACGGGGCCGATCTGCTCGCCTCGGTCCGCGCGACGAGCTCCGTCCCCGTCGTCATCCTCTCCGCGAGGGACGCCGAGGAGGATATCGTCGGCCTACTCCAGGCCGGCGCCGACGATTATCTCACCAAGCCCTTCAACACGAACGAACTCGTGGCGCGCATGGAGGCCGTCCTCCGCAGGCGTACGCCTTCGGCCGATCCGATGTTGCGCGCGGGGCCGGTCGCGGTGGATACGGCCTCCCGCGCGGTCACGCTCGACGGCGAGGCCGTGAAGCTCACGCCGACCGAATACGAGATCCTCCGCATCCTCGCGGCCAACTCCGGCCGCATCGTGACGCGCACCTCCCTGCTCCGCGAACTCTGGGGCGAAGCCGGCGAGGCGGAGGCCGGCAGCCTCCGCGTCCACATCGCCGCCCTCCGCAGAAAACTGGAGCGCGATCCGGACCGAGCGCCCCTCATCGTGAACGAGATCGGCGTGGGGTACCGGCTGAAGGGGTGAGGACTATGGGCGGCGACCGTAGATTTTGGAATGGTGCTCCCAATATTCCCGCCATCCCAAATCTTCGCGACGCTAGGTTCGTTCACCGCACGAAGTTGGTCCACACCCGCTTGACCGGCTGCGGTCGGTCGGGGGCGTTTTCCAGGGCGCGGAGGAGCCAGGCCATGTTCCGGCCGAGGTTCTCCATGATCGCGACGCCTTCGCCGTCCTCCGCGATCCCGCTCCCGCTGGCGCCGTGGGCCACGTTCCAATAGAAGGAAGGAACGATCACGGCCTGGGCCAGGTTGAGGTAGTTATTCAATTGGTGGAAGGCCGGAACGCCGCCGGAGCGGCGCACGGACACGACCGCGGCTCCCGCCTTGTAGCGGAGATCCACGCCCGCGTAGAAGAGGCGGTCGAGGAACGACTTCATCGTCCCCGCGATCCCCGCGTAGTAGGTCGGCGAGGCCAGGATGACGCCGGACGCGGCCGCGACCCTATCCCGGCAATCGTTCACGATATCGTCCGCTATGACGCAGCGGCCCGTCTTCCGGCACCCGTTGCAGCCGGTGCAACCGCGGATCGATTCCTTCCCGACCTGGACGGTCTCCACCTCGATGCCGGCGGACTTAAGCTCCGCCGCGACCGTAGCCAGGGCTGAAGCGGTGACGCCGTCCGGATGGGGACTGCCGTTGAATGCGATGACTTTCATGCGATGCCTCCGATCGATCGTGACTCCAAGACCATAGCACGGAATGGTTTCCCGTCGGAGCCCCGCCGAGGGCCGCCGCGCTTTACAGATACGGCCCGCGGGCCTATGATCCTCTCACACACCAATACGGAGGACAACCATGAACGAGGTGGAGAAAAAACGCTTTCAGGCCATCGGCAAGAAAGTTTGCGCGGCCCTAGAGAAGAACGGGTTCGAGGCGCGGTACGTGGAAACGGGGGCCGAGGCCTTGGACTACATCGCCTCGCTCGTGAAACCGGGCATGACCGTCGGATTCGGCGGCTCGCAGTCGGTGAAGGCCATCGGCACCCACGCGAAGGTGACGGAGCTCGGCGGGAAGATCGTGGACCACGCCACCCCCGGCCTCACCCCGGAGCAGAAGCTCGAGACCCTGCGCGCGGAACTCACCTGCGACCTCTTCCTTTCGAGCACCAACGCGCTCACCTTGGAGGGAGAGCTCGTAAACGTGGACGGCAACGGTAACCGCTTGGCCGCGCTGACCTTCGGCCCCAAGAAGACCGTCGTGATCGCCGGCGCCAACAAGATCGTCGCCGATCGGGAGGAAGCCTTCGCCCGCCTGGAACTCACGGCCTCTCCCCAGAACAACATCCGCCTCAACACGCCGAATCCCTGCGTCAAGAGCGGCTACTGCATGGACTGCGCCGGACAGGCGCGGATCTGCCGCGCCTACGGCGTGCTCCGCATGAAGCCGAGCCTGAGCGACTTCACCGTAGTCGTCGTCGGCGAGGCCCTCGGGTACTGAGGCCGAACGGCCGCCGCCTACGCGCGCGCCCGCATCGGCGCGCGGCCGCCTTAACTCGCGGCGGGCAGGGGCGGCGTGTTCCCGCCGGGATTGTCGTTATCTCCGTCCCCGTCGCTACGCGCTTCCGCGAAAGCGGAGAAGGCGGCGAGGTCGGTGAGGTACCGGATCTTGGCGACTGCACGGGGGAGGGCCTCCCGCAACGGGAGGCGTTCTCCGGCCGAGCCCGGTATGAGGGAATCCGCTTCGGAGGCCAAGTCGCCCATCACCGGCGGCAGCGTGCCGAACCGGGAGATGAGTTCAGCCTGGTCGAGGGTCCGCTTCCCCTCCGCCTCCATGTGGGCGCAGGGCCGGAACCGGACGGCGCCGTCCTTGCCGCGGTCCCCGGCATAGGCGAAGAGGCGGCAGATGAGGGGCCGGCCCGAGTACACGGTGCAATGGAAGGTCCCCTCGTGGTCGGCCAGGACGCACCCCTTCCGGTCCGCGTTCCGCTCCACGTCGGCGAGCCGCTCGGGAGCGTTCACCACTACCCAAGACGCCAGGTAGAGCGCTTCAACCTCGAGGATTTCGGGTTCGAAGGTTTCGCAACAGAGGCCGCAGCCGGGAGGGCAGCGGAAGGGGGAGGCGGCCATCCACGCGGACTGCGCCGTTTCTATGCGTTCATAAACGCGATCGAGATCAACGAGGGGCGCCTCAAGGGAAGTTCCCTTGAGGCGCCGCGGAAGTATGTCGGTTGTGCTCATAGATGATCCGGAATGATGCATAGTACGGTCGCGGAGCTGCCAGAGTCAAGGGACCGCCGCGAAAAGCGATCCGCCTTTTCGCGCGATGACCGAATGCGCTATCATGGCCCCACCATGAATCGAGTCCACCATCGGCTCCGCGCCGCGGCCATACTCGCCGTATCCGCCTCGCTCGCCGTCTTCGCCCCGTCCTTCGCCGGGGCGAACGAGCCCATCCGGGTCGGCCTCATGGCCGATTTCACCGGCCTCCCCTTCCTCGTCGCCGAGCGGGAGGGCCTCTTCGCCGCCGAGGACGTCCAGGTCCAGTTCAAGATCTTCCGCAGCGCGGTGGAACGCGACGCGGCCCTGCAGGCGGGGGCCTTGGACGGCTGCAACGCCGACATCATCGCGGCCATCGCGAACCTCCGCGGCGGTTTCGACCTCCGCATCGTCGCCGCCGCCCCGAACCGCTTCTCCCTCGTCGCCGGGCCGGCCATCGTCACCGCGGCCCGGAAGGCAGGGAAGGCGCCGATAACGGCCGACCTGGCCGGGGCGTCCATCGGCATCTCCAAGAGCACCGTCATCGAGTACGTCCTGGATTCGCTCATGCAAGCCGCGGGCGTCGCCGATTACCGCAAGGTCGACGTCGCGCGCATCCCGGTCCGCTTGGAACTCCTGCTCCAGGGGAAGCTCGAGGCCGCCTCGCTGCCCCTCCCCTTCGACGAGCTCGCGGAGGCGGACGGCTGCGTCATCGTCGCGGACTCCCTGGCCGCGGACCTCGACCCCGACCTCTTCATGTTCTATCGGAGCGATCTCCTCGCCAGACCGGAAGCCCACCGCGCCCTCTGGCGGGCCGTGGACCGCGCGCGCGGCCTCATCGCCGCCGATCCGGATAAGTACCGACCTCTCCTCGCCTCCCGGCTCGGCTTCTCCGACGACCAGGCCCGGACGGTCGCGTTCCCCGCTTTTCCGAAGTACGCGCCTACGGCGGCCGCCGAAATCGGCCGCGCTTCCGCATGGATGGCTTCCCGGGGCCTCATCGCGCAGCCCGTGACCCCCGCGGACATCCTCGCGACGGGGATCCTGCCCTGAGCGCGACCATGACCGAGCCGGGCGATCCTGTCCTGACGATACGCGGCGTTTTCGCGGGCTACCGCGACCGACCCGTGCTCCGGGGCCTGGACCTGGCGGTGGAGCGCGGCCGCGTCCACGCGATCGTCGGCGCCACCGGCTGCGGCAAGACCACCCTCCTCCATCTGATGGCGGGCCTCGTGCCGCCCGAGCGGGGTACGGTGGAGTTCCCCCGGGCCGAAGACCGGCGGAGAGTCGCCCTCATTCCCCAAGACTACGGCCTCTTCCCCTGGAAAACCGTCCGGTCCAACGCGCTCATGGGCCTGGAGATCCGGGACCGGCGGAGGGCGAAAAGCGAAGACCGACGCAGAGTCGAGGACCTGCTCTCCGAGCTCGGCATCGGAAGCCTCGCCGATCGATGGCCCGCGACGCTTTCGGGCGGCCAGAAACAACGTACCGCGATCGCGCGGGCCCTGGCGCCCGAGCCCGCTTTGCTGCTCATGGACGAACCTTTCTCGGCCCTGGACGCCGATATCCGAGAGGACCTCCAGGATCTGGTGCGCTCCCTCCCCGCCCGTCACGGCACCACGCCGGTCCTCGTCACCCACGACATATCCGAGGCGCTCCGGATCGCCGACCGCCTCATCCTCTTCCGCGCCGCCCCGTCAGTCGCCGCCCCGTCAGTCGGCGCAGAGCCCGAGGAGGCCGCGGTGCAGGAAGGCGGCCGCGACGCCGAGTCGCGCTTCATCGTGGAGTGTTTCCCGAACGAGGCCGCCGGCCGCGCAGAGCTGGAAAGCCGGCTCCGCGCCGCGCTCCGCGCCTCCCGGGATCGGGATGGCGGAGGCCGCGATGCGTGAATCGAAGCTCAGGATAGCGCTGCGCCGAACCGGAGCAGTCCTCGGCGCCGCGGCGATCGTCCTGCTCCTCTACCAAGTCCTCCGCCTCACCGCGGGACCGCGCCTCTTCCCCTCCATCCCCGCCGTAGCCCGTCGCTTCGCCGTCCTCGTCGCCGACGGCGACCTCGCCCGCCACGCGGCCGCGAGCGCGGGCCGGGTCCTCGTCGGCCTCGGCCTTTCCGTCGCGGCGGCCGTTCCCGTAGCGGGGCTCCTCGCCCGCTTCCCGGCTCTCGACCGCTCGGCGTCTCCCCTCCTCTACCTGGCCTATCCCGTACCCAAAGTCGTCTTCCTGCCGGTCCTCATGCTCCTCCTCGGCCTCGGAGACACGTCCAAGATCGCCCTCATCTTCCTCATCGTCGTGTTCCAGGCCATCGTGAGCCTCCGCGATGCCTTCCGCTCCTTGGACGCGCGGGCCTTCCAGGCCGTCCGCGCCTTCGGCGGGGGTCGCCTGGACCTCCTACGTCACGTCATCGTACCGGCTTCGCTTCCCGCCCTCCTGTCCGCGATCCGGCTCTCCGTAGGTACGGCCATCGCCGTGCTTTTCCTCGCGGAATCCTTCGCCTCCGAGAGCGGCATGGGATACTTCATCATGGACGCCTGGAGCCGCGTAGCGTACGCGGACCTCCACTGCGGCGTCGTCGCGCTCGCGCTGCTCGGTCTTGGGCTCTTCGCTGCCGTGGACGCGGCCGAGCGCGCGCTCTGTCCCTGGCTTTCCGCCTCCCGTGGGCTTGACTAAAACGGCCCGATGTATCTTTATTCTTTTCGATGCATAAATATGCACCACCATGGAGGAATCATGAAGCACCTTAAGAATCTGGTAGCGCTCCTGCTACTCGCGGTCCTCGTCCTGGGCGGTTGCGCCAAGAAAGACGCCGGCGACAAGCTCGCGCAGGTAAAGAAGTCCGGCAAGCTCATAATCGGCACCTCGGCAGACTATCCGCCCTACGAGTTCCACTCGGTGAAGGACGGCAAGGACGTCATCGTCGGCTTCGACATTGCCATCGCCGAAGAGATCGCCAAGGATCTCGGCGTCGCCCTTGAGATCAAGGACATGCAGTTCGACGGTCTCCTCGCGGCCCTCCAGGCCGGTACCATCGACATCGTCATCTCCGGCATGACCCCGACCGAAGAGCGCAAGCAGAGCGTGGACTTCACCACCACCTACTACTACGCCGTCCACGGCGTGATGGTCCGCGTCGGCGACGTCGACAAGTTCGCCACTGTGGACGCGCTCAAGACCGCCAAGCTCTCCGCCCAGAAGGGCACCATCCAGGTCGGCATCGCCAAGAAGCAGATCCTCGGACTCTCCGACGCCGACGCCGAGAAGGAAAACGCCCAGGTCAAGGAACTCGGTACGATCAAGAACCTGGTCCTGGACCTCAAGAGCGGCAACGTCGACGCGATCGTCGCCGAGCTCCCGGTCGCCCAGGCCTACGTCGGTGGAAACCCCGACCTCGCCCTCGCGGCCCCCACTTTCAAGGACGACGACGGCGGCTCCGCCATCGCGGTGAAGAAGGGCAACGAGACCTTCGTGGCCGCCATCAACGCCAGCCTCGACCGCCTCATGGCCGAGAAGAAGATCGACCAGTTC
>JAEWSV010000029.1 GCA_023398155.1 Spirochaetota bacterium | reverse complement strand
ACGCTCACCCCCGAACTCCTGGCTTCGGGTGCCTGGAAGGACGCCGCCTTCCGCGCCTACAACGTGAAGGTCCCGCCGACCCGCCTCTTGGTCGGACGCTCCAACCCCTACGCCAAGTTCCTGGAGGACGTGAAGGACAAGCTCGTGTCCCTCGGCTTCGAGGAGTTCGACGGTTCCCTCGTGGAGACCGAATTCTGGAACTCCGACGCCCTCTTCATGCCCCAGTTCCACTCCGCCCGCGACATCCACGACGTCTACCACGTCGCCGAGCCCAACAAGGCCAAGTCGATAGAGGAGCCCTGGCTCTCCCGCGTCGCCGCGGCCCACGAGAACGGCGGCGAGACGGGGAGCCGCGGTTGGAACTATTCCTTCGACAGGGAATTCACCAAGCGCCTCATCCTCCGTAGCCAGGGCACGGTGCTTTCCGCGCGGCAGCTCCCGACGGCGAAGATCCCCGGCAAGTACTTCGGCATCGCGCGCTGTTTCCGCTACGATCGGGTGGACGCGACGCACCTTTCGGACTTCTACCAGACCGAGGGTATCGTCCTCGGGGAGGAAGTGAACCTCCGCACCCTGCTCGGCTTCCTGGAGATGTTCGCCGTGGAAGTGGCAGGCGCGAAGGAAGTGAAGTACGTCCCCGGCTATTTCCCCTTCACCGAACCTTCGGTTGAAGTACATATCAAGCACCCGGTCCTCGGCTGGTTCGAGTTGGGCGGTTCCGGCATCTTCCGCCCCGAGGTGACGAAGGCCCTCGGCGTGGACGTGCCGGTGGCGGCCTGGGGCATCGGCATAGACCGCATGGCACTCATGGCCCTCGGCCTCAACGACCTCCGGGAGCTCTTCAGCTACGACATCGAGAACGTGCGCCTGCGCCGCGCGAAGGACCGATAATCATGCCCAAGATCGAAGTAAACGAGAAACTTTTCTATAATCTGGTCGGCCGCCGCTGGGAAACCCGCGACGAGTTCGAAGAAGTCCTCACCTGCGCCAAGGCCGAGTTGGACGAGGATTCCGACAAGTCGCTTCCGGAAGCGGAGCGCGTCCTCAAGATCGAGCTCAACGACACGAACCGGCCCGACCTCTGGTCCACCGCCGGCTGCGCCCGTCAGCTCCGCGTGCATTCGCTCGGTAAGCGACTGGAATATCCGTTCTTCGCGCGCGCGGACGCCGTGCATGGCGCCGCGAAAGATGCCGCGGCCACGGCGGGAACCTATCGCGTGGTCGTCGATCCGGCCTTGAAAGACATCCGCCCCTACATCGCCGCCTTCGTCGTCTCCGGCAAGGCAATCGACGAGGAGACGCTCAAGGACGTCATCCAGACCCAGGAAAAACTCTGCTGGAATTTCGGCCGTAAACGGCGCTCCATCGCCATGGGCGTGTACCGGACCGCCCTCATGAAGTGGCCCGTGCATTATTCCGCCGCGGACCCCGATAGGACCGCCTTCGTGCCGCTCGGGATGGAGGATAAGCTCTCCCTCCGCGAGATCATCGCGAAGCATCCGAAAGGCCAGGAATACGGCCACATCGTCGCCGGTTTCCCGAAATTCCCCTACCTCGCGGACGACGCGGGGGAAACCCTGTCCTTCCCTCCGGTCATCAACAGCGCGCGCATCGGCGCGGTCGAGGTGGGCGATACCGAGCTCTTCGTGGAGATGACAGGCACGGACATCGAGTCGCTGACCTTGGCCGTGAACATGGTCGCCTGCGATTTCGCGGACATGGGTTACACGATCAAGAACGTGCGGGTGGACTATCCCTACGACACGCCGTTCGGGCGCTCGGTCGTCTTCCCGTACTACTTCCAGAAGCCGACCTTCTGTTCCATCGCCCGCGTAGAAAAGTTCCTGGGCCAGAAACTTTCGGCCGAAGAATGCGTCGCCGCGGTGGAGCGGATGGGCTGCCGCGCCGAGGCGGTCACCGAGACGGAGAAGGGCGAAAAGGAAGCCAAGCCGGGCCTTCGCGTGTACCCCGCCGAATACCGCAACGACTTCCTGCACGCCGCCGACGTAGTCGAAGACGTGATGATAGGCCGGACGATGAAGAGCTTCGCGCCGCTTTCGCCGCGCGACTTCACCATCGGGCGGCTTACGCCGAGCACGACGTTCAGCCGCAAGGCCAAGGAGTGCCTCATCGGCCTCGGCTACCAGGAGATGATCTACAACTACCTGGGTTCGGGCAAGGATTTCGTAGAGAAGATGCGCCGTGACGGTTCAGGGATCATCCGCATCGTGAACCCGATGTCGGAGAATTTCGAGTACGTCCGCGACTCGATCCTGCCCTGCCTGTTGATGTCCGAATCGGTGTCCGGCCACGCGGTCTTCCCCCACCGCATCTTCGAGACGGGCAAGGTGGCTTACCAGGCGCCTTCCGAGAACTACGGCGTGGTGACGCGGCAGCATCTCGGCTTCCTCCACGCTGCCACCGACGCCAACTTCAACACGGTCTCCAGCCAGCTCCAGGCCGTCTTCTACTACCTCTCGCGAGAATACGAGGTGGAGGAGGCGGTCGATCCGCGCTTCATCCCCGGCCGCGTCGCCGCCATCCTCTTCAAGGGGAAGCGCATCGGCGCGTTCGGCGAACTCCACCCGGAGCTGCTCCTGAATTGGGGCGTCTCCATGCCGTGCACCGCGGCAGAGGTGGACCTGGACGCGCTGCTGTAGGATATCGCCACCGTCCGGGGACCGCCCCTGCGTAGCGGCGCCCGCCGATCGATCGACGGGCGCAGTTGCGCCGGTATCGTTACCTGCGGCGCGCCAGGACGGCGCCGGCGCCGCCGAGCGCCGCGTCGTCCGCGATCCCCGCCGCGACGACGCGGCGCCCTCCGATGAACACTTCCCGTATGC
>JAEWSV010000555.1 GCA_023398155.1 Spirochaetota bacterium | reverse complement strand
AGGGAAGGCCCCGTGCTGCGGTCGCGCCTACCCGTCCTGCCCGAGGGCTACGCGTACACGGGTTTGGCTTCCACGGGCAATCTCCTCGTAGCGGCCTGGGAGGAACAAGACGGCTGGGCGGTGGGAGCGGCCGGCTTCGTCATCCTTCCCTCAGAGGTGAAGGTCGCCGGCGGTTACTGACCCCTCGTGCTATACTCGAAGTATGCGCCCCCGTTCCCGATCATTCGCCTTCGCGCTGTCCGCCGCGATTCTCCTGGGCCTGCGGGCGGCTCCGGTTTCCGCTTTGGACGTATCGTGGGTGGCGCGGGGTTCGGTGCTCGCCATACTGGAGGATAACGGCCTGGAGGGCGACCCCATGCCCATCCTGCCTTCGATCGGCGCGGGAGCGGAATTCGCGCTCCCCTTCCTGCCGATCCTCCATTTCGAACCTTCCCTGGACCTGTACGGAACCTACTACGGCTATTCGTATACTCTGGACCGAGCCGTTCCCTACGCCATAGAGAACCGATCGAGTTTCGTGATGGGCTTCGTCCTGGGAACTCCGGTCGCGTACCGCTACCGTTTCCCGAACGGCATCATCCTGCGCGGCTTCGCGGGGCCGGCCTTCGACCTCCGGCTCTGCCTCGTGGCCGGCGGCCTGGAGGGCGAGGATAAGGACGACGCGGCCTCCCAAACCTCGGACGTCGCCTCGTATTTCTGGGGAGGCGGCCGGTGGATCCTGCCGACGGCGGGCATCGGGGCCGACTTTCCGCTGCTCGAGGGCATCCGCATCGGCGCCGAACTGCGCGCCTGGTTCCCCGTATACAAGCTCTGGTCGGACGACGTGTTGCCCGCCAAGGAAGGCTGGCGGATCGCGGGCACCCTTCGCTTCGTCTTCTACTGATTCAAGCGATTCAGATCGTTGCTACGCGAGGGCTTTTTCGATCTCCGCCTTGTTGAAGCCGACGATGACGCGACCGTTGATTTCCACGACGGGTACTCCCATTTGGCCGGACTTGCGCACCATCTCGTCCGCCCGCCTCCGGTCGCGGCCCACGTCGTAGTCGTTGTAGGCCACATGCTTATCGCGGAGATAACTCTTCACCATCGTGCAATAAGGGCAGCTCTGGGTCGAATATACGTTCACACTCATGATATCCTCCGGGTTTGTATTCGAATATATAGTAATAAATATATGTAGTAGCGTCAAGTCGACCGCGCCGAAGGTCGATGGGTCAGGCGCCGCGCCGGGTCAGGTGATGGGCGGCGTAGGTCAGGAGGATGAAGGCCGAGAAGGCGAGCGAGAGGAGGAGGGCCTTGCCGTCGCCGAGGTAGGGGAGGAGGCCGGTCATGGTACGGAGGGGGTGGGTGAAGAGATCCCAGCTGTTGAAGCGGACGAACCGGCCAGCGTAGATGCCGAAGCCGGCGATGAGGATGGCCAGCGCCACGAGGGCGCGGGCGAGCCGGGGACGGAGGACGCCCTTGAAGGACCGGAACACGAGGTCGATCGAAAGGAGGCCCGCGGAGTGTCCGAGGTACGCGAAGGCCGAGCAGAGGACAAGGTCGAACCAGAGGAGGGTCTCCTTTTCCAGGATGTCGGTGCGGCTGCGGACGAAGGTCCGGTTCACGATATGGATGAAGTCGGTGAAGATGTACGGCGCGTTCGGGTAGAACACGAGCCAGAGCAGGCAGAGCGACGTCAGCGACACGGTATTGATCCGGCTGCGCTCCCGGCGGGATGCGCGGAAGATCGCCACCGAGATGCCGTACGGGATGAGGGCCAGGGCCAGGTTCCAGATGAGGAAGTAGTAGAAGAACCGGTCGGTGAGCGCGAAGCGTACGGCGACGAGGGCCCCGCCGCCGAGGAGGGAGAAGGAGGAGACCCAGAGGAAAGAATTGAATTCCTTTTTCACGGCCGCGTCATCGATCATCGCCCCAAGTATGTACGATGGGAGGCGGCCGGGGCAAGACCGGGCCGTCCCCGTCGACCGAGCGTTAGAGCCTAACGCGCAAGCCGGCGCGCGCGGCGAAGCCGTTCGCCAGGAGGGGCGCGGTAAGAGCCCCCTCATCCGTTGCCCCGAAGGTACCCGTCGAACCCAACTCCACGAAATAGCATCCGCGGCTTTCGGGAGACCAGAAGAACTCGAAGCCCCAGAGGCCGTATATGCCGAATTTCATGTCCCCCATCGATTCCTCCGGGGGCAGGATCGCGACGCCGCCGAATTCGCCGTAGAGGCGTACCGATTCCAGGTCGGCCCCCGTGGCCTGAACGCCGAGCCGGTACAGCGAGTACGGCCGCCATTCCGCCTCGGTTTCGCCGACGGGGACCGCTTCCTTCCACAGTACCTCGGCGCCCGCCCTGAGGCCGAGGAAACCGTTCCAGAAGGTCGGCGAGGCCGCCTCGAGCCCGAGGGAAAAATCTCCGCCCCGCTCTCCGACGGAGAATCCGAGGGTAGTCCTGCCTCTCCCGCTTTCCGCGTAGGCGCCGGCCGCCGCGAGGACCGCGGCCGCGAAGAGCGCGAACGAAGCGATAGTCTTCCTGATCATGTCATGCCTCCTAAAGAGTTCTCTTAAAATAAGAGTTTTGCCCACGCCAATACCGGCCTCTCTCCGCTCAGCGGATGAACTTGCTCAGTTCCTCGACATAGGCGGAGAAGGCCGCCCTTCCTTTTTCCGTCAACGCGTAACTCGTACTCGGCTTTCGGTCTACGAAGCGTTTACGCACTTCGACGTAGCCCGCATCCTCCAGCCGCTTCGTGTGCGTGGACATGTTACCGTCCGTGGCGCCGACGAGGTCGCGCAGGGACACGAAATCGAGTTCCTCCGCCGGCACGAGCGCGGCGACCATGGCGAGCCTGATGCGAGAATGGAACACTTCGTCCAAACGGCGATGGTCGAAGTCACGCATTTCTTTCCGTTCGCCGGGAACGCAGCCGCATCACGACCCCGGGCACGACTTCCAGGCAGAATGTCAGTCCGCCCAAGACGGCCGGAGCAAGATATCCCATCAGCGGTAGGACCAAGGCTCCTACCCACCAGAAGGCCGCGAGGACGCCGAGGATCGCGGAACGTGAGGCATAGGCGGTGAACGCGTAGCCCACTCCGACGCAGGCCGAGGTTATCCCCATGCCGAAAGCCAGATCTATTTGCCCCGCCATCGCCCCGCCGGCGAGTATGGTTCCGGCGGCGAGGATCGCCGCGAGCCATGCGGCCCCGATGTAGCCTTCCGCCGCGCTCTTCGGACGCGCCCGTCGGGACTTGGCGAGGACGAATTCCGCCGCCGCTATCGCTGCGATCAGGATGCCCCATAGCCAGGGGATGAAATCCTCCGCTCCCGCGAGGGGGAGCAGGTAGCTCGCGACCGTGCCGAGCACGCAGGCGAGTCCTATGGCCAGGAACTCCCGACCGTCGTTCTGGATGAGGGCTCTGGATCCGTCCATCATCCGTCTGATGAATGCGAGATCATCCTGGGGCGTCGATTCCGATTCCATACGGTTCTCCTTAACTCTTAAACAAAGAGTTCTCTTTGAGTATAACTCAGTAAAGACGAATCGTCCACCTCATTCCCTGCCGTGCTTCTCGATTCGTAGGCTGGGTAGGTGGATCTGAGTCGCTATCAGGTTTTCGACTTGACCATGAGGACGGCGATGTCGCCCTGGCGGACTCCCGCGACGCGCGCCGCCTGGCCGAGCGTGAGCGGCTTCACGGCCGAGAGTTTTTCCGCGGCTTCGGCCGACAGCCCTTTCATCGCGCGGTAGTCGAGGTCCGGCGACAGCTTCATGGCGTCCATTTTGGCGGCCTTGGCCGCGGACCGCTTTTCCTTTTCGATATAGCCCGCGTATTTCACGTCCAAGGCGACCCGCTCCAGCCATTCGGCGGGTCGCTCCCGTAACTCTTCGGCGAAGGGAAGGATGTCCTCCATGGAAACGGTAGGATCGGAGAGGGCCTTCTCCAGGGAGTCCCCCACGTGCGTCAAGAGGGCGGGGGGAAGGACTCCGGCCGCTATAGCCGCTTCGGGCTCCGCTGCTCGGGCGTCCGCGGCGGCCGCCTGGGCCGAGGCCTCCTCGGCCGCGACCGCTTGGGTCGCGGCAGCCTGGGCCGCGGCCTCCTTGGCCGAGGGCACCCGCCGTTTTCTCAGGAGTTCCACGACCTCGTCGATGGCTTCGATCTTGCGGAGGAACCGTTCCCAGCGCCGCTCGTCCACGAGTCCCGTTTCGCGGCCTAGTGGAGTGAGGCGGGAGTCTGCGGTGTCGTGGCGGAGCATGAGTCGGTGCTCGGCCCGGCTCGTGAACATGCGGTAGGGCTCCTTGGCCCCGAGGGTGGTGAGGTCGTCCACGAGGACGCCGATATAGGCCTCGGAGCGCGAGAGGACGAGGGCCGGCCGGCCTGAGAGCTTCATGGCCGCGTTGATTCCCGCGACGAGTCCCTGGGCCGCCGCCTCCTCGTAGCCTGAGCTGCCGTTGGTCTGCCCAGCGACGAAGAGTCCGGAAAGCCGCTTGGACTCCAGGCTCGGGAAGAGGTCGATGGGATCGAGGTAGTCGTATTCCACCGCGTAGCCGGGCCGGACCATCCGCATGTCCCGGAGCCCCGGCAAAGTGCGGAGGAAGGCGTCCTGCACGTCCTCCGGCAAGGATGAGGAAGCTCCGTTTAGGTAGAGCTCGTTCGTCGCCAGGCCCTCGGGCTCCACGAAGATCTGGTGCCGCTCGCGCTCGGGGAAACGGATGACCTTATCCTCGATGGAGGGGCAGTAGCGCGGCCCTTTGCCGACGATCTTGCCGCCGTAGAGCGGGGACCGGCCTATGTTGTCCCGGATAATGCGGTGGGTGGCCTCGGTTGTGTAGGTGATCCAGCAGGGCATGAGCGGCCGGTCCACGCTCGCCTGAGGTTCCGCGTCGAAGGAAAAGGGGCGGGCCGCCTCGCCGTCCTGTCTTTCCAGCAGGGAGAAGTCGACCGAATCTGAGGCGATGCGCGCGGGCGTGCCGGTCTTGAGCCTGCCTACGGGAAAGCCGCGTCGCCTGAGGCTCGTTCCCAGCCCTACGGCGGCGGGTTCTCCCAGGCGGCCGGCCGTCGCCTCGAACTCGCCGATGAAGATCTTGCCTTCCATGAAGGTGCCCGTGGCCAGGATGACCGCTCGGCCGCCGATGGAGTGGCCCCGCTCCGTGACGACGCCTTCCGTTCTCCTTCCGTCGGCGGACACGAGGAGGTCCGTTACCGTGTCCATGAAGATGGTGAGGCGGCCCTGGCCCTCCACGGCGGATCGGGCAGCGGCTTGGTAGGCGGCCTTGTCCGCCTGGGCCCGCGGAGCTTGGACGGCGGGTCCGCGGGAGCGGTTGAGGACGCGGTACTGGATCATGGTCGAATCGATGAGCTTGGCCATCTCGCCGCCCAGGGCGTCCACTTCCCGCACGAGGTTGCCCTTGGAGAGCCCGCCGACGGCCGGGTTGCAGGAGAGCGCGCCGATGCGGTCGGGATTCTGGGTGATCAAGAGGACGGAGAAACCGAGCCTGGCCGCGGCGAGCGAAGCCTCTATGCCGGCATGGCCTCCGCCGACGACGATGCAATCGTAGTCCATATCCTTCACTTCCCTACGCAAAAACGGCCGAACATCGTTTCCAGGATGTCGGCGGTGGATACTTCGCCGGTGATCTCGCCGAGGGCGTCCACCGCGTCCCGGAGTTCCCGTGCGATAAGGTCGAGGGGGCGGCCGCGCTCGTCCAAGGACAGGGCTTCGTCGACGGCCGCGAGGGCGCGGTCGATGAGCGCCTTCTGCCGCTCGGATGCGATCCCGGCGCGGATCGTTCGGCTCTCGCCCCGCTCCGGACCGCCGCGCCGCGCCGCGCCGTCTCCAAGTACCGCGCCTTCTTGGCGCGCCGCGCCGTCTTGGTTCGCCGCGCCGTCTTGGTTCGCCGCGTCGTCTTGGTTCGCCGCGCCGTCCGGTCCTGAAAGGAGCGAGATGATGCGGGCGGCCAATTCGGGGATGCCCTCTCCCGTCGCGGCGCTGATCCTGAGGAATCCCGCGGGCTCGGCGGGCGCGTCCCGGTCGGCCTTGTTCCAGATCGGGATCACCGGGGCCGCGGCCGGGGCGGCGAGGAAAGCCGCGTCCTCCGCGTCCTGGCCCGCTTCCCCGTCCACCACGTAGAGCACGAGGTCGGAGAGCGCGAGCACGTCCCGGCTCCGCTCTACGCCGATCTTTTCCACGGGATCATCTGCCTCGCGGAGTCCCGCGGTGTCCACGAGCCGTACGGGAAATCCTTCCACGGATATCCACGCCTCGATCCAGTCGCGCGTGGTACCTGGCGTGGGGGCGACGATGGACCGCTCTTCGCGGAGGAGGCGATTGAAGAGGCGGGATTTACCCGCGTTGGGCCGCCCGGCGACCGCGACGGTCGCGCCGTCGCGGTAGAGCCGTTCCACGCGGTAGGAAGCCGCCAGGGACGCCAGGAGGTCCCGCGCGGCCTCGGCGTCCGTTCTCCGGGGGAGCTTTCCCGCGGCCTCCGCCGCCCCGACCGTGTCGCCTCCGACGCCGTCGTCCTCGGAATAGTCCAAGTAGAGTTCCGCGGCGGCCAAGGAGAGGACGAGGAGGTCTTTGGCGGCGTCTATCTCCGCTTCCAGTTCGCCGGAGAGCCTGCCGACCGCGCGTTCGCGCGCTTCGTCCGTCTTGGCGGAGACGAGTTCCATGACCGACTCCGACCGGGTGAGGTCGAGTTTGCCGTTCATGAAGGCCCGGAAGGTGAACTCGCCCGGCAGGGCCTCGCGGAAGCCCGCGGCCAGGAGCGCTTGGAGGACCGCGCGGCCGGTGACGATTCCGCCGTGGCAGGAAAAGTCGACTGCCTCTTCGCCCGTGTAGCCGTGCGGGGCGCGGAACACGGAGGCGAGGACCTCGTCGACCCGTTTCCCATCCTTATCCAGTATCCAACCGTGAACTACCGTGTAACCTGCGGCTTCCCGCAGGGTTTCAGGACGGGAGAACGCATTCGCGGCGAGGGAGACCGCCTCGGGGCCCGAGGTCCGGACTATGGAAAGGGCGCTTTCGGCGAGGGGCGTGGCTATCGCGGCGATCGGACTGCTGTCGCCGTAGGATGGACGGTCCATGTGGGGCATGAGTATAACGGGCCGGCGCCCCTTCGCGCTAGGGGCCGTTCCGTCCCGGATTCTCGGAGCCGACCTGTACTCGATGCGACGATGTGCTATAAGTACCCTGATAAGGAGCGTATAAATGAACCATTCCTCTAAGTTCGTCCTCATTTCCTTGGCCGCCTTCGTGGCGTTTTCATCCTGCGCGGCTTCCCGTAAGGTCACGCGCGTCGCTTCCGATACCCAGATCGACCTGAGCGGTCGTTGGAACGATACCGACGCCCAGCAGGTCGCCGAAGCGATGATCGGCGACGTCCTGTCCCGGCCGTGGCTCTCCGATTTCAACATGGCCGAAGGCCGCAAGCCCGTCGTCATCGTGGGCGACATCCGGAACCGGAGCGACGAGCATATCGAGACCCTCATCTTCACCAAGAGCCTGGAGCGCGAGCTCATCAACTCCGGTAAGGTCCGGTTCGTCGCCAGCGCGACCGAGCGCGAAGGCGTGCGGAGCGAGAAGATGGACCAGCAGATGGAGGCGAGCGAGGCGACCATGAAGCGGCTCGGCCAGGAGACGGGCGCCGATTTCTATCTCGGCGGCGTCATCACCTCCGTGACCGACGCTTTGGACGGGCAGCGCGTCGTCTTCTACAAGACGAACCTGGAATTGATCAGTATCGAAACGAACGAAAAGGTCTGGATCGGCGACAAGCAGATCAAGAAGGTCATCGAGCAGGCTAAGCGCAAGCTCTAGCCTTCGCGGAAAGAAAAAAGTATGAGAGCGAGTCGGTCGACTCCAGCATGCCTCTGTATTCTCGCGTCGCTCGCGCTGCTCGCGTCGTGCATGACCACCCGGAACGCCTTGTTCGTGGAGGCCGACGAGGGCGTGAAGGCCCGAACGTACGAGGCCGTGGCCGCCACGCTCGACGGGTCGCGGTCCTCGGAATTCTACCGGGACAAGGATCAGGTGCTCAGGTACTTGGATACCGGAATGCTTTACCATATGGCGGGGCTCCCCGAGCGGAGCACGCCGAGCTTCAACGAGGCGGAGCGCCTCATCGAAGAAAACTACACCAAGAGCATTTCGAACGCCGCGGCTTCATTCCTGCTCAACGATTATTCCCTCGTGTATTTCGGAGAGGCCTACGAGGACCTCTATCTCAACGTTTTCAAGGCCATCGACTTCATCCGCAGGGACGACTTCGACGGCGCTTTCGTCGAGGTCCGGAGGATGGGCAATAAGCTCAATCTCCTGGAAGACAAGTACGGTAGGATCGTGGAGGGCATGAACGCGTCCTCCGACGCGAAAGGCGCGGTTAAGTCCGGGAAGACCGAATTCCATAATTCGGCCCTGGCCCGGTATCTCGGCGTCCTCCTGTACCGCGCCGACGGCCGGAGCGACGATGCCGCCCTGGATCTGCGCAAGCTGCAGGAAGCCTTCGCCGCCCAGCCGAAAGTCTACGATTTTCCTCCGCCCGCGCTGGATTCCATGCTCGACCGAACCGACAAGGCGCGCCTCAACGTGATCGGTTTCTCGGGCCGCAGTCCCGCCAAGCGGGCGACTACCCTCAGGCTCGTCACCGGGACGGATTTCATCGCGGTAGCGATGGAAAAAGAAGACGACAAGGGCCAGCTTTATTTCACGGACTTGGACGCGGTGTACTTCCCGGGCGTGGAGGAGGGCTACAATTTCAAATGCCAGCTGCCCGAGATGATCGAACGCCCCTCCGAGGTGACGCGCGTCTCGGTCGTCGTGGACGGCGTTCCCGCCGGCGATCTGGCCCTCATCGAACGCCTCGACGCAGTGGCGATGGAGACCTTCAAGCTCTCGCAGACGCCCGTTTTCTTCAAGACCGTAATCCGTACCGTCGCAAAGGGCCTCCTCGCCGAGAAGGCCAAGGACAAGGCCTGGGAGTCGGCCTCGGAGGCCGGCGGCGTCGCGAGCCTGTTCGCGCTCGCGGGCGGCATCGCGGCGGACGTCGCCATCGAGGCCACCGAGCAAGCCGATCTACGGCTCGCGCGGTATTTCCCCGGCCAGGCTCGGGTAGGCGAATTCGAAATAGAGCCGGGCGAGCACGACGTCGCTGTGGAGTATTACGGTGCCGGAGGGCTCCTTTTCCGCGAAACCTTCCCGCGCAGGAACTATTCCAAGCAGGGTCTGAACGTCCTCGCGTCATACGATCTGGAATGATCGGAGGAAACAGGTGAAAAATACGTTTGCAATGAATCTCGCGGCGTTAGCCCTCGTATCGCTCTTCTCCGTCTCGTGCGCGAGCGTGGACGCGGCGGAAAAGAAGTCCGCCGCTTCCAAGGTACCGCTCTGGATGAACGAGCTCGACGCGTCCTTTCCCACCGGGAAATATCTCGCGGCGGTCGGGAGCGGCGACACCCGTAGGGACGCGGAGTCGGACGCTACGGGGGCTTTGGCCCGCCAGTTCAACGTCAATATCCAGGTGGACACCGTAGCCCAACAGCGCTACGCCGATATCGTGAAGGGCGATTCCGCGTACAGCGAATCCGAGCGCACGATCAGCCAGAGCGTCGGGACGCAGGCGAGCGAACAGTTCGTTAATCTTCGGTTCTCCGATCCGTACGTCGATGCCATGGGGACGACGCACGCCGTCGCCTACATCGAGCGGGCGCCTACCGCGGCCATCTACCGGACACTCATCGGGAAGGACCTGGAGAAGGCCGAGCGGCTCCGTACGCGCGCGGCTTCCGCCGCCGGAGCGCTCCAACGCTTCGCGCTCTACGACGCCTCCTATCAGGTGAGCCTCAATGCCCGGCGGCTGCTTTCCCAGCTGCGCATCATCCATAACCCGAGCGCGGCCCTCCTTGAAAAAGACGTGGACGAGGCGGTCGCCGTTTCGCGCGAGCGGGACGCCGAAGCTAACAAGCTCTCCTACCGGTTGGAGATCGCGGGCGACGACGACGGTAAGATCGGCGGAATGGTGCGGGAAGCCCTCGCCTCCCAATCCCTTACCAACTTCGAGATCGGCCGCCTCGTCGTCCTCGGCAACTGGACGTTAGAGCCCGTGGCGGTGAATCCCAAGTACAAGTCGGTCCGGTGGACGATAAACCTCACGCTCATGGACGAGATGGGGACCGCCGTCGCCTCCGTTTACAAGGAGTCCCGCGAGAACGGCGTGGGGGAGGCCGAAGCCCGCGCCTTAGCCTATCGGGAGGTCGAGAAGCAGCTCGGCGCCGAACTCATCAAGAGCTTGCAGGACTACCTGACCCGCGTCGTCACTAAGGATTGATGGACGGCCGCCGCTTCGCCGCGCTGGTCGCCCTGCTCGCGATCGCGCTGAGCGCGTCGGCCGCGGAGCAAACCGGCGCGAAACGCGACCTCGTGGTCTTCGCCCTCGGTTCCGCGCTTTCCGCGGTGCCTTCCGAGGCCCTCGCTTCGGCGGACGCCGCGATAATCGAAGTCTTCGTCAATCTCGGCCGGTTCAACGTGATAGGCCGGCCTGAGCGTCTTTCCTCCGCCGATGCGCGGATTCTCATCCGGGAGTTAGAGCGCGCCGGGATACGCGGCGCCCTCGTGGTAATCCCGACCGTCACCGGATGCCGTACCGGCTATAACGAGGCGCGGAATCAGTACGAGACCGCGGCACGGACCTCGGTGGCCGTCCTGGACGTCGCCGAGGGGATCGCGGTCGCCGACTTCGACATCGAAACCGAGGGGCGTTCCGACGAATCGGAGGACAAGGCGATCCGGAGCGCCCTCGCGGACATCGCGGTCCAGCTGGAGGCGGAATTGCGCTCCATCCCGGCCTTCATCCGGAGCGCCCAGGTCCTCCATGTCGGCGGCGGGAGGGTGAAGCTGCGCCTCGGCGCGAAGGAGGGCGTCAAGCGGGGCGACGAGTACGCCCTCGTGGAAAGCGCTCGGGGCGCCGACGGCGCGGAAGAGGCGGAAATCGCTCTCATCCTCGTAGAGCGGGTCGAGGGCGACGTATCCGCCGGAAGGATACTCTACGGCGGAAACGCGATGGCCGAGGGCGCGCGGCTCAGGGAGATTCCCCGCCTCGGTTTGGACGTGGCTCCTTACGGACGGTACCTACGCTATTTCCGGACGCTCGAAGGCGCGGACGGCGCCTTCGTGGGCGGCGTGAAATTCGTCCCGACCCGCGGTTTTTTCGCTTTCAAGCCCCTCTTCGGCTTCCAGGCCACCGCGGACCGGGATCGATGGTTTCCCATCGCCGGTTTCCTGGGAGTCCAGTACGATCGGTACCGGGGTAGGCTCACCCTGAGCGCGAACGCCGCGGTCGGCGGCGCTACCAACCTCGTATACGCCGCGGTAAAGGACCAGGTCGAGGGAGCCACCGAATCGGGGGCCGACGCCCCCTTCCTGAGCCACTGCGGTTTCCTCGCGAATGTCGGCGTTGGTTTCCTCGTTCTGCGCGACCTCCGGCTCTTCGCTGAAGCGGGCATCGAGTATTGGCTTTCCCTCCCGGGCGACGACTCGCTCCCCTTCTCGGGCTACGGCGGCGTCGGCGCGACGGTCGGAGCCATAGTCAAGCTGTAACCACGACTTGCCACCAGCCCCGGTCGCCGGTACTATGGTGACCATGAAAGGCATCATCGTCGCCGCGGGCTACGGCACCCGCTTCCTTCCGGTCACCAAGACCGTCCCGAAGGAAATGCTCCCGGTCATCAACGTTCCGTCCATCGCCTTCATCGTGGACGAGTTCGTGCGGTCCGGCATAGAGGACATCATCATCATCAGCTCCCGGCGCAAGAAGGTCCTGGAGGATTACTTCGACCGGGAAATCGAGCTGGAGGGCATCTTCGAGAAGGAAGGCAAAGCCGACCGGCTGGAGCGCATCGCGCCGCCAGCGAACGTGCGGTTCGCCTTCGTGCGGCAGCAGCGCATGCTCGGCACGGGCCACGCCCTGCTCCAGGTCCGCGGCCTCGTCGGCGACGAGCCCTGCATAGTGGCCTACCCCGACGACCTCCACCTCGGCGACCCGCCCC
>JAEWSV010000428.1 GCA_023398155.1 Spirochaetota bacterium | reverse complement strand
CGAAGACGGCCTTCTGGTAGTATACGCCGTGGGTGACGCCGACTGACGGAACGCCGTAGGTGACGCCTTCGGCGGTGGACCAAGCCTTCACCGCCGCCGGGGAGAACTTGTCCAGGTCGGGGATTACCGTGGTCAGGTCGTAGAGCCAACCGGAGTCATAAACAGTCCGGCCCGTGTCGTAGGACCTGAGGAATATGATGTCGGCGCCGGTCCCCGTCTCAAGGCCTGCGCGCATGTTGGCGTCGTACTCGGTATCGTTGATGGGCTGGAAATTGATGACGATGTTCGGGTGGGCTGTCGTGAAAAGCTCGTTCACCCGGTTCATCCGCTCGATATCCTCGGTCCGCCAACTGGTGAACGTCAGGGTCACCTTCTCGCCGGATTTAGCGGTTTTCCCGCAGGCCGTGAGGATCGTGGCTAGGGCCAGAGCCGCCAGCAGGATAACAACGCTTGCCGTTCCCGCCCTTCGTACCGTATTCATGGTCTCCTCCTCTCTATCCCGGGCCGGTCCGCGCAGGGCGGCCTACCCGGTGAAAATCCCATCCAACCAACGCTCGGCCGCCAGGGCCGCCGCGCCCGCGACGCCCGGTTCCCGCGCGACCGGCGCCTCGCAGCGTATTTCCAACGCGGAAAGCCGACCTATCTCCGCCTTAAGTGCGGCCACGAGGTCGGGTATGAACGAGGTGAGCCCCGCGCTACCCACCACGACCAAGTCCACGTCCACCGCCACGCAGATATTCGTCAAGGCGAGCGCCAACAAGGCCGCCGTACGGGCGAGGGACTGCTCGGTGGGCGCGCCGTCGCGCGACACTTCCGTCCAGAGGTCGCTCAGGTCCATGCGGGACTCCAGCCACCCCGGCAGGGCCTGGGAGGTCGAGTGGGCCGGATCGAGCACGATGTAGCCGAGCTCCCCCGCGAAAGCGCGCGGTCCCTTCCTGAGGCGGCCGTCCAGAATGAGGCCGGCTCCGAGGCCGCGCCCCAACTCGATGTAGAGCAGGTCTCCCGCTTCCCCGAGGCCGCGGGCCGCGTACTCGCCCAAGGCCGCGGCGTTCGCGTCGTTCTCCACCGCGATCGGCATCCCCAGCTCGCGCTCCAGGGCGTCCAGGTAGGGCGACAAGTCGAGGGGGGAGTCCACGCCCACGAAGGGGGCGAAGGAGAGGGTCCGGGGAGCGGGTCCGACGACGCCGGGCAGGCCGAGGCCCAAGCCGATGACGCGGTCGGCCGCGACGCCGGCTTCGGTTATAAGGTCGCGAACGGCGGGGGCCAGTTCGCTCTTGAGGAAGGTTCGCGCGTCGGGAGTCATCCTGCGGCGCAGGAGGGGTCCGACCCTCCCCGAGAGATCCACGAGGCCGAGGAGTAGGTGGTACCCGTCGAATTCGGCGCCCACCGCGTAGGCTGCGCTGGGCTCGTAGGCCAATAGCTGTGGCTTGCGGCCGAGCGCCGACGCTCCCTCCCCCGCCTCCACGACAACGCCGATGCTCTTGAAGTAGTCGACGATCTTGATGACAGTCGGCGCCGAGATGCCGCTCCGCCTCGCGATCTCGGCCTTGGAGATCTCCCCCTCCGCGCGGAGTAGGGTATATACCGACCGGCGGTTCATCTCCTTGAGGTTAGAAGCGACGAAATTGCCGGTCACGGTACCTCCGACTTACTTAACTAAGTTATTTAATTATTTGGCAACCCCTTCATTTTGTCAAGAAAAGCTGGAGATTACCTACACATTAAATGATTATATTTGTCATATTAGTCACAGCTCGATATATTTAGGCATGACTAAAAAAGGAGGCGAGCCGTGGATGCGCTCACCATTGACGATACGATGGACGTTTCCCCCGCGGTCGGGGATTACCTCAAGGCCGTATATAGACTGGAGCAGGGAGGCCAGCCCGCGGAAACCACCCGGCTCGGCGCGGCCCTCGGCGGAATCAAACCGTCCTCGGTAACGGCGATGATCAAGCGGCTCGCCGAATTGGGGCTCCTGGAATACGTCCCCTACCGTGGCGCTTCGCTGACGGCGAAGGGCCGGCGAATCAGCCTGCGCGTATTGCGGAAGCATCGGCTCGTAGAACTCTTCCTCGTGAAAGAACTGGGCTTCACCTGGGAGGACGTGCACGAGGAGGCAGAAATCCTGGAGCATCACCTGAGTTCTCGCCTCATCGACCGCATCGAGGCGAAACTCGGGCACCCCGAATTCGATCCGCACGGAGACCCGATCCCCGACGCGGACGGGGTCGTGCCGGCGCGGGAAACCATGGCGCTTTCGGACTGCGCGCCCGGCCGCGCGGTGACCGTACTCAGGGTCCTCGATCAGAGCCGCGAGACGCTCGCTTTCTACCGCGAACGCTCCCTGGTGCCCGGAGAGAAGGCGGCCGTGATCGCCCGGGATTCGGGAAGCGGTACCCTCCTGGTTTCCGCGGGCGGCCGGGAAGTCACCATGGACGTCCGCGCGGCGGAGCGCATCCTCGTGGCGAGGAGCGACCGATGAAAACGCCCCTACTAGTCCTCGCGGCCGCCGGCCTCGCGCTATCGTGCGGAACGGCGGACAGGGAGGCGTCCGGGGGCCACGGCACGGAACCCGGCATGGCAGCCTTCATGCCCGGCTATACGGGTGACTTTGACGTCGCGAAGATCGGATTCGACCCGATGGCCATCTTGGAGGATTTCGACTACGGGAAGGTGTCCAAGATGGCGGACGGGAGGACGCTCCGAGAGTACACGATTGTCGCCGAGCTGAAGGACGTGGAGGTCGCGCCGGGCATCGTCTACCAGGCTTGGACCTACAACGGCCGCGTGCCCGGCCCGACGATCCGGGCGACCGAAGGGGACCTCATCCGGATCCGCTTCAACAACGCGACTCCCCACCCGCACACGATCCACTTCCACAGCATCCATCCGGCGAACATGGACGGCGTCTTTGAGCCGGTCCCCCCCGGCGGGACCTTCGACTACGAACTGGACGCGATGCCGGTCGGAGTCCACCCCTACCACTGTCACGTCATGCCGCTCGCGAGCCACATCAGCCGCGGACTCTACGGGACCTTCATCGTGGAACCGGTCGGCGGAAGGCCGAAAGCGGACAAGGAACTCGTCATGGTCATGAACGGCATCGACCTGGACTTCGACAACGCCAACGACTTGTACGCGGTCAACTTCATCCCCTTCTACTACGACGCGCACCCTATCGTGCTCAAGAAGAACGAGAGGGTCCGTATCTATCTCGTGAATATGCTGGAATTCGACCAGTCGAATTCCTTCCACATACACGCGAACTTCTTCGACTATTACCCGACCGGCACGAGCCTCGTCCCCGCGGAATACACGGATACGATAGCCCAGATGCAGGCCCAGCGGGGCATCCTGGAGTTCAGCTACCGCTATCCGGGCAAGTACATGTTCCACGCCCACAAGACCGAGTTCGCCGAGCTCGGCTGGACCGGCCTTTTCCAGGTGGAGGATACGCCATGAAGACTTTCCTTCTGTTCCTCGCGCCGCTCGTTCTATTGGCGGCGGTCATCGTCCTCTTCCTCGCCACCGACGGCGCCGGCCTGGACGCGGAGCCCGCGGTCCCGATAGAGGCGCTCTCCTTTGAACGGACCATCCTCAAACCCGTATCGATCGAATTCCGCGTGCGCAACACGGGCCCGGCGGACCTCACCTTGGCGCAGGCCGTCGTCCGCGACATGGTGGTGAAGTTCTCGGTTTCCCCCTCCGCCACGCTCCGCCGCATGGAGACTGCGGTAGTCACCATCCCCTACCCCTGGATCGAAGGGGAGGCCTACGAAATCTCCCTCTTCTCGGCCAATTCAGTGCCCTTCGCGGCCGCGATAGAGGCAGCGGCGGAGACGAAGGAGGGAGGTCCCGCCGCCTTCCTCGGCTTTACCCTCATCGGCCTCTACGTCGGCCTCATTCCCGTCTTCCTCGGCATCTTGTGGCTCCCGGCCTTACGGCGGCTCGGCCGGACGGCCTTCACCGCCCTCATGGCGGTAACCGTCGGCCTCCTCATCTTCCTCGGCATCGACACGATCGCCGAGGCTTTGGAAGGCTCCGCGGAACTCGTCGGGCCGCTCCAAGGTCCGGGCCTCATCGGCATCGGCGCGGTCGGCGCCTTCCTGATCCTGGACGCGGTGTCCCGGCGTCAAACGAAGCTCGGCGCCGACGAGGAAGGCCGGCGGCGGCGGGTTGCGACCCTCATCTCGCTCGGCATCGGCCTGCATAACTTGGCGGAGGGCTTGGCCATCGGATCGGCCTTCAGCCTGGGGGCGGCGAACCTGGGCAAATTCTTCGTGATCGGCTTCATCCTGCAGAACATCACCGAGGGGCTCGGCATCATCGCCCCCATCGTCAAACAGAAGCCACCCTTCCGCTATCTCGCCTTCCTCGGCGTACTGGGCGGAGGGCCGGCCATACTCGGCGCCTGGATCGGAGGGCTCGGCATCTCGCCGGCCTTCTCCGTCTTTTCCCTCGCCTTGGGGACCGGCGCCGTGCTGGAAGTGGCGTACGAGATCGGCAAGCTCATCGGCAAGCGGATGGACGAGAAGCCCTTCGTGGTATCCGGCGGCGTCCTCGCGGGGATGGGCATCCTCTACGCGACGGGCCTGCTCATAAAATAGGTTGCGCGCGGAGGCGCGGAAGGCGCGCGGAAGGCGCGCGGAAGGCGCGCGGAGGCGCGGAAGGCGCGCGGATCAGCCCAGCTCTTTGGCGCGGCGGAAGGCGGCATCCACGGCGGCCATGGCGGCGGCGCGGAAACCGCGCTCCTCCAGGGCCGCGACGCCCGCGATGGTGGTTCCTCCGGGCGAACAGACCGCGTCCTTGAGGGCGCCGGGGTGCTGTCCGGTCTCCATCACCATGGAGGCCGCACCGAGCGCGGTTTGGGCCGCGTAGCGGAGGGCCTTGTCTCGGGGTAGGCCCGCGCGGACCCCGCCGTCGGCGAGGGCTTCGATGAAGAGGTACGCGAAGGCGGGTCCGGAGCCGGAAAGCGCGGTCACCGCGTCCATGAGCTTTTCGTCCACCCTGTCCACGACGCCCGCGGCAGCGAGCGAGCGTTCCAACTCGGCCACGTCGGAGGTCGCGACCTCGCCCGAAGCGCTGAGGGCTATCATGCCCTTGGCCACGAGGGCCGGCGTGTTCGGCATCAGGCGCACGATGGGCTGCGTCGCGAAGATTAGAGAAGCCGGCCCGGTCATGCCCGCGGCGAGCTTCGCGCGGATGGAAGCGATGGAGAGCCCCGCTACGATGGAAACCAGGACGACCGGGTCTCCGGAAGCGGAGCGCTCTGCGAGGGCGGGGGCCAAGTCGGCGAGGACCTCCGCGGCGACCTGCGGTTTCACGGCGAGCACGAGGAAGCGGCCGTTCGCCGCGGCCTCGGCGTTTGAAGCGTAGGCGACGGCCCCGATGGAGGCGGAGAAGGTCTTCGCCTTGGCCGCGTCCGAGTCGGTCACGCCGATGCGCGCTCCGCCCACAGCGGCGGCGGCCGCCTTCATGAGGGCGCCTCCCATATTTCCCGTTCCGATGCACGCGATGAGCGTCTTCATGTTCGTCCCTCCGTTCAAGATCGCCGGCGGAAGCGCTTGGAGGGATCGGCGGCCGCCGGCAGGGCCGCCGACCGCGGTCACTCTTGCGCGGTTACGGCCTTGCCCGCCGCGACTTGAGTTGTCGCGATTCCCGTCGCCGCGACTCCCGTCGCCGCGACTGCCGTCGTTGAGGCGGGAACCGAAAAGACCGTGGCCGCCTGCTTTCCCGCGGCAAGGGCTTCCAGGGCCCGCGGACGGCCGCCGTGGGCCAGGATCATCGGGATACCGTAGGACAATGCGCGGGAGGCCGCCTCGATCTTGGTGGCGATGCCGCCCGTGCCGAACCCGTTCGTCGCGCCGATGGTGATGGAAGCTTTAAGCGAAGCGATGTCGGTCACGAGCGGAACGAGCTCGGCGTCCGGATGTTCCTTCGGGTTCTTGTCGAAGACGCCGTCGATGTCGCTGAAGAGGATGAGGAGATCGGCGCTCCAGAGCGACGCGGTCAGGGCCGCCAGGTTGTCGTTGTCTCCGATCTTGATCTCGTCCACGCTGACGGTGTCGTTCTCGTTGATGACCGGGACGACGCCCTCGTCCACCAAGGTGAACAAGGTATTCCGCATATTGAGCGTGCGGTAGTCATCGGAGAAGTCTTCCTTGGTGAGGAGGAGCTGGCCGATATGGACGCCCTGGGGCTCGAAGGCCCGGCGCCACGCGGCCATGAGTTCCACTTGGCCTACCGCGCAGAGGGCCTGCTTGTAGTGCAGGTTCTTCTTGCGCGCCCATTTACCGATGGTGGAAAGGCCCGCGACCTGGGCGCCCGAGGACACGAGGACGAGCTGCTTCCCCGCCTTCATGAGGGCCGCCGCCTGCTCGGCGAATTCGGCCAGGAAAGCCCGGTTCATCTGGCCGCTCGAGTCCGCGAGGGTGTTGGAACCGATCTTAACGACGATCTTGCGCGATTGCGCGATGAGCTCTTGAATCATGCTATTCACGAATTTGTCCGGTACCTACGATACGATACTTGATCGTGGTGAGGGCTTCAAGGCCCATCGGCCCCCGCGCGTGGAACTTCTGCGTGCTGATGCCGAGCTCGGCCCCGAAGCCGAATTCCGCGCCGTCGGTGAAGCGGATTGACGCGTTGACGTAGACGCAGGCCGCGTCCACCCGCCGCTCGAACTCCCGCGAGGCGGCGAGGTCGTTGGTGAGGATGGCTTCCGAATGCTTGGTCCCGTACCGGTTCACGTGGTCGATGGCCTCGTCTAAAGTATCCACGACCTTGACGGCCAGAATGTAGTCCAGGTATTCGGTCGCCCAGTCCTCTTCCGTCGCGTCGCGGAGAACCAGATTCGATGGGCGCCCTCCGGCTTCCACGGCCGCCTTGGCCCGCTCGTCGCAGCGGAGCTCCACCCTGCCCGCGAGGCGCTCGGCCAGGAGCGGCAGGAAAGCGGCCGCCGCGTCCCGATGAACCAGGACGGTCTCCACGCTATTGCAGGCGCCGGGTTTCTGGACCTTGGCATTCTCCACGTTATCGACCGCGTTCGCCAGGTCGGCCGAAGCGTCCACGAAGACGTGGCAGTTCCCCTCCCCCGTCTCGATCACCGGCACGCGAGAAGTCTCCACGACCCGGCGGATGAGCTCATGTCCGCCCCGGGGGATCACGACGTCCACCTTGCCGCGGGCGGCGAGGATCACGTCCACCTCGTCCCGGCTGCCGGAATCCGCCAACGCCACCGCATCGCTCTGGGCGCCCGCGGAGGCGAGGCCCCGCTTGATGGCGGCGACGATGGCTCGGTTCGATTCCAGGGCGGCCGAGGAACCGCGGAGGAGAATGGAACACCCCGCCTTGTAGGCGAGGCAGAAGGCGTCCACGGTGACGTTGGGCCGCGATTCGTAGATGATGGCCACGGTCCCCATCGGCACGGTAGTCCGTTCCACCACGAGCCCGTTCGGTAAGGTCCAGCCCGCGAGGATACGGCCGACCGGGTCCTCCTGACGGACCACGACGTCGATACCCTCGATCATATCATCGATGCGCTTGTCGGAAAGCGAGAGCCGGTCCACCAGGCTCTCTTTCATGCCGCCCGCCCTAGCCTTCGGAACGTCCACGGCGTTAGCCGCGAGGATGGCCTTCCGGTCCTCGTCGATCGCCGCCATGACGGCGCGGAGCGCCGCGTCCTTTTCCTTCCGCGTCGCGAGCGCGAGTGCCGCCTGGGCGGCTTTGAGCGAATCGAAGACTGCGTCGAGCGACATGGCGATTCCTCCGGCGATGGACTCACGCGCAGAGTAACGCAAATGGCGTCTCCTATAAAAGAGGGGACGGGAGAAAGGGGCTTTCGGCGAGTTCGCTCCGCGGTAGACCGCCGATATCTCCTTTACTTGACGATACTACACATAAGTAGTATCCTGGATCATGCCGATATCAGGCAAACAGATGTTGAAGTTATTGTTACGGAACGGCTGAGTAGTCGACCGCGTCAATGGTTCGCATCACACCTTAAGGAAAGGGGACAAGACGAACGTCGTCCCCGTCCATGCGAAGGACCTTGGAAAAGGCTTGGAATACAAGCTGCTGAAAGAGGCCGGATTAAGATGAAGACGTATCCCGCACATATCTGGAAAGAAGCGAACGGCTCCTGGAGCGTAGAATTCCCCGACTTACCCGGATGCTTTTCCAGCGCCGAATCCCTTGAAGCCGCCAAGGAGAAAGCCTCGGAAGCTCTCACCGGTTACCTTGAGAGCCTTGATTCCCGCAGCCTTTCCATTCCGGAAGCGACGACGATCGAAAGGGATGATATATATCCCATCGAAGCGAGCTTGAATGTAGCGTTCGCCATAACCCTCAAACAGGAGCGAGAGAAACAAGGCTTGACCCAAAAAGAAGTCGCAAAACGGATGGGCGTCAATTGGTCAGCCTATCAACGAATCGAGAATCCCCGGAAAACGAATCCGACTCTCGCTACCATCGAGAAACTTCAAAAGGTGTTCGGTAGACCGTTCTTCGCGTTATAACGGGGTCAACCCCCAACGCTCCCCTCGCGCAGAAGCTTATGCCCTTCAAAGACGGTGAGCGCATGGATTTGCGCCCCCGTGATCCGATAGACGATGCGGAAAGTGCCGTGGATTAGCTCCCGTATCCCATCTTTGCCTATTTCACGTACGACGCGGCTTTTCAGTTCACGAGAGCCGCGCTCTCGTGTATGCTGGGTTCCCATCTTACGGTCCAAGGCCGGAAGGCGGGACGGACGGCGCGACGGCATGGAGGGAAGCAGAGTGGCAGCGGGCGAACGGGGATATCTCTCTCCGCAGGACATAACGG
>JAEWSV010000419.1 GCA_023398155.1 Spirochaetota bacterium | reverse complement strand
GCCGATCCGCGGAGCTACCGCCGGTACCTCGCCTCGCGGCCCGGGAGATGGGAGCTCGACGCGATCGAGCTGGTGCTGGACCTCTCGCGCCGTACGGGCGCCCGCGTCCACATCGTCCACCTGTCCTGCGCCGATGCCCTGCCCATGCTCGCCGCCGCGCGGGCGGAGGGCCTCCCCGTGACCGTGGAGACCTGCCCCCACTACCTCGTCCTGGACGCCGAATCGATTCCGGACGGCGACACGCGGTTCAAGTGCGCCCCGCCCATCCGGGAACGAGCCAACCGGGACCGGCTTTGGAAGGGCCTGGCCGACGGCGTCATCGACTTCATCGCCACCGACCACTCACCCTGTCCCCCGGCCCTGAAATTGCCCGAGACTGGGGACTTCATGAAGGCGTGGGGCGGCATCGCGTCCATCCAGTTCCTGCTGCCCCTGGTCTGGACCGAGGCGCGGAAGCGCGGGTTCCGCCTCGCGGACGTGGAGAAGTGGCTCTGTGCGCGGCCCGCGGCCTTCGCCGGCCTCGGTGACCGCAAGGGCCGGCTCGCGGTGGGCTACAACGCCGACCTCGTCGCCTGGGCTCCGGAGGCCGAATTTTCCATCACCGCCGACTCCATCGAATACCGCCACAAGATCACGCCCTACGGCGGCCGCTCCTGGTCGGGCGCGGTGCGCAGAACCTGGTTGGGCGGCGAGGAAGTCTGGGCCGCGGAGCGCGGCGTCGGCGCGCCGCGGGGCGTCTCCCTCGTGCGGAAGACGGAGGGGTTCGATGCGCTGGGAGAGGAGGCGGCCCGCGCCGCGCTGGCGCGCTGCTGCGCCTCTGATCGGTGGGTGGAGGGCATGCTGGCCCGCAGGCCCTTCGGCGACTTCCGCGCCCTCTCCCGCGCCGCCGGCGAACTCTGGTTCTCCCTGGACCGGAGCGATCGGCTCCAGGCCTTCGCGGCGCATCCGGCCATCGGGGAGAAGTTCCGGGGCAACCGCGAACAGGCCGGAGTGGTCGGCGCTTCCGAGGAGACGCTCCGCGCCCTCGCCGCGACGAACGAGGCCTACCGGACGAAGAACGGCTTTCCTTTCCTGATTTTCGCCACGGGGAAGACGGCCGATGCTATGCTCTCTATCCTGGAGGCGCGCCTCCTGCGGTCGGTCGACGAGGAGTGGGCCGAAGCCTCCGCCCAGCACCATAAGATCACCCTGTTCCGCCTGTCCCAGCTTGAGAACCGGGACCGCGGGGCCAGGTAAGGAGCGCTCGATGGAACGGAGCCCCATAACCACCCACGTTCTGGATACGTCGGCCGGGCGGCCCGTAGCGGGGATGGAGGTTTCTCTGGAGATCAAGGAAGGGAAGGGCTGGGTTCCCCTCGGCCGTGGTATCACCGACGCGGACGGCCGCCTTTCGAATCTCCTCCTGCCCGATCACGCGCTCGCGGCGGGAACTTACCGTCTGACGTTCGCGACGGGTGCCGCGGCTCGTGGCTTCTTTCCCGAAGTGACGATCGCCTTCACCGTCGACGATCCCGGCCGGCATTATCACGTGCCCCTGCTGCTGAGTCCGTTCGGGTACACGACGTACCGGGGGAGCTGACGTGGAAACATCCTTTTCCGATCCCGTCGGCGCCTTCGTGCCCCACGGCCGCCTCGTACGGGAAGGCGGGCGGAACGGGCCGCTCGCGGGTCTCTCGGTCGCGGTCAAGGACCTCTTCGACTGGGCGGGAGTCCCCACCGGCGCCGGAAACCCGACCTGGCTCGCCACCCACCCCGTGCCCGACCGCGACGCCGGAGCCGTCGCCGCCCTCCTATCCGCCGGGGCTACGCTCCGCGGCAAGACGGTCACCGACGAGCTCGCCTACAGCATCCAGGGGGACAACGTCCACTATGGGACTCCGCGCAACGTCGCGGCGCGCGGCCGCGTTCCGGGCGGCTCCTCCAGCGGATCGGCCGCCGCCGTAGCCGCAGGCCTCGCGGACGCCGCGCTCGGCACCGATACGGGAGGCTCCATCCGGGTCCCGGCCGCCTACTGCGGCCTCTACGGCATCAGGACTACCCACGGTCGGGTCGATTCCTCCGGCGTGGTACCCCTGGCCCCACCCTTCGACACGGTCGGCTGGCTTTCCGCGAGTCCGAACGTGCTCCGCGCTCTCGCCGAAGTCCTCCTGCCCGCCCCGGCCCGCAGCCCGGACGCCGGGCGTTCCTGGAAGCGGATCTGGACCCTCGGCGAAGCGGAAGCCCTGACCGACGACGAGACCCGGCTGGCCCTCGCCCGCCTCGTTTCCCGGCTCGGCCTTCCGGCCCGGCCGCTCGCCGGCCTGACGGAAGACTTCGGCGGGCTCGAAGGGCTGCGTACGGTCTATGCGACGGTCCAAGGCTGGGAGGCCTGGCAGGCTCACGGCGAATGGATCGCGTCTCACGAGCCCTCTTTCGCCCCGCCCATCGCCGCCCGCTTCCGGACGGCCTCCCGGGTCACCCGGGAAGAGGTCGATGCCGCCCGCTCCGCTCTGATGCGGTTCCGCGCCGCCCTCCGCGCGGTCCTCGCGGACGCCGTACTGGTCTTGCCGTCCGCGGCGGGGCCCGCGCCCTTGATCGGCGAAGACGCGGCCGTCGTGGACGAGGTGCGGACGCGGACCATGCGGCTGACTTCTCCCGCGGGCCTCGGCGGCCTGCCCCAGCTCACCGTCCCCTTCCGCGGGTCCGACGGTCTCCCCCGGGGTGTGGGTATCCTAGGCGGCACCGATACGGACCTGTCCCTCATCGATCTCGCGATCCGCGCCGCGGAGGAGAAGTAAGATGGCTGTCGCTGCCCCCCACCGTGAGGCCGAAGAGGCCGGCGCCGCCGTCCTGGCCGAGGGCGGGAACGCCATCGAGGCGGCGGTCGCCATGGCCGCGGCGCTCTGTAGCGTCTATCCGCACATGACCGGCCTCGGGGGCGACGGTTTCTGGCTTGTGGCCGAACCGGGCCGTCCTCCCGTCGGCATCCGGGCCTGCGGGAACGCGGCCCGAGAGGCGAGCCCGGTCTGGTACCGCGACCGGGGACACGACCGGGTACCGACCCGGGGAGGCGAAGCCGCCCTCACCGTGGCCGGCGCCGTCGCGGGGTGGAAGCGCGCCCTGGAACTCTCGGCCGCCTGGGGAGGGAAGCTGCCCCTGGAACGCCTCCTCGCGGACGCTCGGACGCTCGCGCTCCGCGGCGTCGCCGTTACCCGGTCGCAGGCCGAGCTGACGCTGGCGAAGAAGGACGAACTCCTCCCGCTCCCCGGATTCGCGGCGGCTTTCGCGCCCGCGGGACCTCCTTCCCGCGGCGACCTCCTCGTCCAGCGTCGGCTCGCGGACGTCCTGGGGCGGCTCGCCATCGCGGGGCTCGACGACTTCTACCGCGGCGACCTCGCCCGTTCGCTGGCCGCCGACTTCGCGGCGGTCGGCAGCCCCCTGACCGCGGAAGACCTCGCCGCCTACGAGGCGGTTTTCGTGGACCCCCTCTCCGTGGAGCTCTCGGTGGGGAAGGTCTGGAACCTGCCGCCACCCACCCAGGGCGTCGCCTCCCTCGCCATCCTGGCCCTCTTCGACCGGCTCGGGATCGCGGCGGCGGACGGCTTCGACCACGTCCATGCCCTGGTGGAGGCTACCAAGGCCGCTTTCGCCTGGCGGAATGCGCACGTCGGCGATCCGGACCGGATGGCGGAGTTCGCGGCCCGGCGAGGGACAGAGCTCGGCTCGACCGACCTCGCGGCGGCCGATCCTCGCCGCTTCCTCTCGCCCGCCAACCTGGACGCCCTGGCCAAGACCATCGATCTCAAGAAAGCCGCCCCCTGGCCGGAGCCCGCCGCTCCCGGCGACACCGTCTGGTTCGGCGCCGCGGACGCGGAGGGGCGGGCCGTGAGCTGCATCCAGAGCCTCTACTGGGAATTCGGCGCGGGAATAGTCCTGGAAGGGACGGGACTCCTCTGGCAGAACCGCGGCTCCTCGTTCACCCTTGAGGCCGGGCCGAACCGACTGGAAGGCGGCCGCCTGCCCTTCCATACGCTCAACCCCGCACTGGCGCGGCTGCGCGAGGGGACCGGGGGTGGCGCCCGGACCGTCGCCTACGGCACCATGGGGGGCGAGGGCCAACCCCAGACGCAGGCGGCCTTCCTTACCCGCTACGCCTGGTTCGCCCAGGACCTCCGCGCCGCCCTGGACGCCCCGAGGTGGCTCCTGGGCCGCACCTGGGGCGAGGACACCTTCTCCCTCCGGCTCGAAAACCGCTTCGATCCCGAGGTTGTCCGCTCCCTCGCGGATGCGGGCCACGCCGTGGAAGTCGTCGGCGCGTGGGACGACCGGATGGGCCACGCGGGGGCGGTGGTCGCCCACGCGGACGGCAGGGCGGAGGCGGCCCACGACAGCCGGGCCGACGGCGGCGGCGCGGTCCTCGGCGACGATCGCGCGCCGTGGGAGTTGCGCCGCTTCCTCATCGATCTCGCCCGGTTCGGGGCCGAAGCCGACGGCGGAGTCACCCGCCTCCTCTACGATGACGCGTGGAGCCGCGCCCGCGCCTGGCTCGCCGCCGAGTTCGAGCGTATGGGTTTCGCAGTCCGCGGCGACCGGGTCGGCAACCTCTACGGCCGCCTCTTGGGGACAGAGCTTGGAGGGACAGAGCCGCCCGTCATCCTCACGGGCAGCCACTTCGACACGGTCCGGCACGGGGGCGCCTACGACGGCGCCTACGGGATCGCCGCCGCGGCCGTCGCCCTGGCCGATCTCCGCCGCCGCCACGGCCCGCCCCGAAAAACGGTGGAGGTGGTCGCCTTCTGCGAGGAGGAGGGGAGCCGTTTCCCGCTGACCTACTGGGGCTCGGGCAACCTGGCCGGCCGTTGGGACCCGGGATCGGCTCCCGACCCCGCCTTGGCCGCGGCCATGAAGGCCGCCGGCTTCGGCCGCGCCGACCAGGCCGATCCGCGGCGGACCGACCTGGCCGCCTTCGTCGAACTCCACATCGAACAGGGCATCGTCCTGGAACGAGGCGGGGAACGGATCGGCGTGGTCTCGGCCATCGTTGGCCAGCGCCGGTGGCTCGTGCGGGTCGCGGGCGAGGCCAACCACGCCGGGACCACCCCCATGGACCTCCGCTGCGACGCCTTGGCCGGAGCCGCGGCGATGATCGCGGCGACGGAAGCCGGGGCGAAGGCCCGCGGCGCCCCCCTCGTCGCCACGGTCGGCTTCGTGGAGGCGACGCCCAACACTCCCAACGTGATCCCCGGCGCGGCCGCATTCACCGTGGACGCCCGGCACGTCGACGGGCGCGCCCTGGCCGACTTCTGCGCGTCGCTGGAAGCCGCCTTCGCCTCCATCGCCGCGGAACGGGGCCTCGGCCTCTCCATAGAAAAGCGGATGTCGGTTGAGCCCGTCGCCATGGATCCTGCCCTCCGGGGCCGCATGGTCGCCTCCTGCGAGGGTCGGAACCTCCCCTACCGCGTCCTCCCGAGCGGCGCGGGGCACGACTCCCAGGTGATGGCGAGCGTCTGCCCCACGGCCATGATCTTCGTCCCGAGCCGGAAGGGAGTCAGCCACTCCCCCCAAGAATTCTCCACGCACCGCGCCCTGGTCGAGGGTATGGAAGTCCTCCGCGACGTCCTCTACGACCTGGCCTGGAAAGGAAACGAGCCATGAACGCCACCCGTTACGCCGACCTCACGGTGGGCAAGCGCACCATCCTGACCCCCGGACCGGTGGAGGTTGACCCCCGGGTCCTCCGCGCCATGGCCACTCCCATCCTCGGCCAGTTCGATCCGGAATTCACTTCGCTCATGAACGAGACGAGCTCCATGATCCGCGAGGTGTTCCGGACCAAGAACGAGCGGTGCCTGCCCGTGGACGGCACCTCCCGCGCCGGCATCGAGGCCGCCCTGACGGCGGTCATCGAACCCGGCGACCTCGTCCTGGTCCCCGTTTTCGGCAGGTTCGGCCACCTCCTCGTGGAGATAGCCGAGCGCCTCGGCGCCGTCGTGGAGACGATTGAGGCGGCGTGGGGTACCGTCTTTGACCCGGCGGCCATCGCCGCGAAAGTCCGGGAAAAGAAGCCCGCGGTTCTGGCCCTGGTCCACGGAGAGACGTCCACGGGACGCTTCCAAAGGTTCGATGGGATAGGCGACGCCTGCCGCGCGGCGGGGACCCTCTTCGTGGTGGACGCCGTGGCCACCCTCTCGGGCATGCCCTTCCTGACCGACGAGTGGAAGGTGGACATCGCCGTGGCCGGGGCCCAGAAATGTCTCTCGGTGCCCGCGGGCATGGCGCCCCTCACCTGGAACGACCGCGCCGAAGCGCGCATGAGAGCGCGCCGCCGGATCGAGCGCGGCCTCAGGACCGCCCAGGACGCCGACGGCGACCGGCCTCCCATCAGGAGTAACTACCTGGACCTCGTCCAGCTGGGCGATTATTGGAGCCCGGCTAGGCTCAACCACCACACCGAGGCCACCGTCATGCTTTACGCCCTCCGCGAAGGCCTGCGCCTCGTCCTGGAGGAGGGGCTCGAGGAGAGGTGGGCGCGCCACCGGCTCCACGAGGCCGCCCTCGTCGCGGGCATCAAGTCCATGGGCCTGTCCCTGTACGGGGAGAGCGAAAGCAAGATGCCGATGGTCACCTGCGTCCAGGTCCCGCCTGGCGTGGACGCCGACTCAGTCCGCGCCTTCCTCCTGGACCGTTTCGGGGTGGAGATCGCGAGCTCCTTCGGCCCGCTCAAGGGCAAGATCTGGCGCATCGGCACCATGGGATACAGCGCGAGCCGTTTCAACGTCCTTCACGGCCTCGGCGCCCTGGAAGCCGCGCTGCTCCGTTTCGGCGTCCCCGTCCCCGCAGGCGCCGCCGTCCAGGCCGCACTTCACGCCTACGAACAGGCGGAGGCGTAAGGACGCCGCGGCTATGGAGTCGCGGCGTTCCGCCTGACCGAGACGATCTCCGCGAGGATGGATACGGCGAGCTCGTCCGGCGTTTCCGCCTCGATGGGTATGCCGATCGGAGAGCGGAGCCTGTCGATCTTTCCGCGGTCGAAACCGTCCTGCGCGAGCTGCTCGCGCAGGAGGATCCCTTTGCGCGCGCTACCGATGAAGCCGGCGTACTTCCACGGCTTCTTCATCACCGCGCGCACGCATTCCAGGTCCGTGAGGTGCCCGCGCGTCACCATGACTACGTAGGTGGAGGAATCGAAGGGGAATCCTTGGATTATGTCGGTGTACGCGCCGCTCGCCGTCTCCACGCCGGGAGGGAACCTTCCCGCGGCGGAGAACTCCGCGCGGTCGTCTCCGACCGTGATCTTGAAGTCCAGCCGCGCCGCGTGCCACGCGACGGCCTGTCCCACGTAGCCTCCGCCGAGGATGAGGAGCTTTTCGGCCGGAACCGCGGGGTCCAGGAACGCGCGCGCCTCTTCTAGGAACGCGGCCGTCCCCGAGTCGAGCGCGGCCGCGGCGGCTTGCCGAACCGGCTCTGGCGCGTCGGCGACGCCGGCTTCGTCGAGCAGGGATACGTCGACCGCATCCTCTCCGCGGAACGTCTTCAGGAAGAGTACTCGTTGGCCGCGTTGCAGCTTGTCGCGCGCCGCCCCGTAGGGACCCCGGTCCGCGACTCGCTCTATGAGCAGGCGGCTCGTGCCGCCGCAGATCATATCCTGGCCCTCGATCCTCGTTCCCTGGAACTCAAGCGTGAGCACGCGGGCGCTCCGGGAAGCGATGCACTCTTCCGCCAGGGCGCGCGCGCGAGCTTCGCCCTTGCCGCCGCCCACCGTCCCCGCGATGATGGCGCCGCCGCCGACGACCATCGCGGAGCCGGCGTGCCGCGGCGCGGAGCCCTCCACGTGAATGACGGTGACGAGCGCCACTTCCCCTTCCGAGTCCGCGATCGCCCTCACGATATCGCTGTTCATCGTCTTGGCCCCTCCTCCTCGTCAATATACTGAAAACCGTGGATCGCGCAGGCTCCGCGTCTTCCTGAGCACGTGATGCCGAGGGCTAAGATGCCGAGGAGCGCCAGCCCCGTTGGGGACAGAGCTACGCGCGCCCAGGTCGCGTACTGGCATATGCCGACCAAGGGATCGGTCATGATCCACGTGGCCGGACCAGAATCGACGGAAGGGTGCGAGCCGGGCGTCTGCCGTATGCCTATTCGGCGAGCAGCCGCTCCAAAATCGCGCGAAGCGTATCGAAATCCTCGCTTCCGAGGCGCGCGATGTAGTCACGGTTGAGCCCCTGCTTGATCCCGCGGACTTTCTCGATGAATTGCCGGCCCTGCTGCGTCAGTTCCACGATGGTCGCGCGCGAATCGGAGGCGTCGGCCGTCTTCCGGAGGTAGCCCATCTTTTCCAGCTGACCGACCGCTTCGCCGGCGGCTTGCTTGCTCGTGCCCAGTTTCCCGGCGATTGAGGATATCCGCTCTCCGTTCGCGGATATCGTGGCCAAAAGCTCCGCATGGTGCTGGGCAAGGTCGGTGTAACCCGCCGCACGGAGCTTCGCGATGGCGCGTTGCGCGTATTCGCGGTGCGCGCGCATCAGGAGGCTTCCGATGTGCGATGAGAACTCTTCGGCGATCGTGTCGTCGGACATATTCCGCTCGATTATGGTAAGGTTACTTGTCTTTATAGACAAGTATGCTTACTATTAAGGTAGCATGATTCTTCACGAAGGAGTAGAGCGTATGTTCATCGCACGCGTCTCATTTTCCATACCGTCCGCGCAAGCCGCGGACTTCCAGAAAGCGGCCGCTTCGGTCGCGGAAACGATGCTGGCCATGCCGGGATGTTCGCTGGCGCAATTCTACCGTTCGCTCGGGAGCGACGTCGACGTCACCCTATACCAGGAGTGGCGGTCGCCTGAGGACTTCCGGGCGTACGCGGAATCTTCCGTTTTCGCGGAGAACGGACGACGGCTCAAGCCGTTCATCGCGAGCGCGCCGCGGACCGCTCGGTTCTCCGCGAGTCCGATAGGAGCCTGAACAGCCCGCGGTGATCATTCACCTCCCGGCCGCATGCCGGCGATCGCGAGGGCCAACGCGGAAAGCGCGAGTTCGTCTCCGGTTCTTCCGTTCGCGGCCGTGAGCCGCGATTCGCCGGCCGCGACGAAGGCGAGGAAACTTTTGATGAGGAAGAAAACCGCGAAGGCCGCGTCCACCGGATCAAGATCCTTCCGGAGCGATCCGTCCGCGACCCCCGCGGCGACCGCGTCGACGAAGGACGCGTAAAGGGCGCCCAAATGATCATTGAGGATCGCGAGGCTTGCCGAAGACGCGGACTCGGATTGCTCCTTGCCGCGTCGAGCGCTCCGGAGCGCCAGGGCCGCATCCATGAGAGCGGACTCCCGCGGGCGATCCGCTATGGCGCGATAAAACCGGGCCGCGAAATCCTGAAGCCGATCCCGCGCGCTCGTCCCGTCGCCGGCCTCATGCACCTGGAGATTCAGCCGCGCGAGGAGCCCCGCGGCGACCTCGAAAAGTATGTCCTCTTTACATCGGAAGTATTGGTATACCGTACGTTTCGTGAATTCGGCTTCCGAGGCGATAGTGTCCATCGTCGTTTCCGTAAAGCCCTGAGCTAAGAAAGCCCGCTCTGCTGCCGCGAGGATGCGCGAGCGCCGCTCTACTTTCTCCCGGTCCCTTCTACGATTCGGCTCCATCGTATCTCCTTCGAACGGTGCTTGATGTAAAGTATACTATAGGTGTACTTAATATACCGATAGTATACTATCTCAATGGCTAAGTCAACAGGAGGATAGGATGATCGATGCCTACTATTTTAGCGGGCGAGGAAATTCTTTGGCGGTCGCAAAAGAACTCGCATCGCGTATCTCCGATTTACGATTGAAGAAGATTACCGCGGATATTGGCCGGGCCGCGACGGAAGTCGCCCCCGCCTCCGCCCTCGGGCTGGTTTTCCCCGTCATCGACCTCGGCATGCCGCGCGCCGTCCGCGCGTTCATTCGGAGTCTCGATACCTTCTCCTCCTCCCCGTATGCTTTCGCCGCTATTACTTCAGGCGGCATGCCGGCGGGCATTCTCGCTCAGACGCGCGCGCTTCTCGCCCGGCGCGGCATCGATCTCGTAGCCGCCGCGGTCCTGCCGTTCTCCTTGTCTCCGCGCGATGCCGAGATTCGAGCGGAACGCCTCGCGGCGCTAAGCCGCGCGATCGATGCCCGAGCTCCGCTGCGTTACGAACAGGGGACTTTCATCGAACGCGTAGCGCTTTCGGGAGCGGCGAACTTCCTGGCTCACGGATTGATTCCCCACGAGGCGAAGAAATTCACGTCGTCGGCGTCCTGCGACGGCTGCGGCATCTGCGCGCGGATCTGTCCCGCATCCAATATCGCTATCGAATCGAGACGGCCGCGGTGGGGAAGGAAGTGCGAACAGTGCGGCGCCTGCTTCGCCTGGTGTCCGAAAGAAGCGATCTCCGGTACCTGCCTCGCGGCCAAGACCCGGTACCGCAATCCCGACGTCACCCTGGCCGATATGCTCGCGAACGGGCCGAAGGAGGGCGCCTCGGGCGCCACCGGAAGCTCTCTCGGTATGCCGAAGGCGGTGGAACGAGCCGTTTCCGATGAGGCGGTGCGCTAGGCGCGGGTTTTCCGTTCTTCATGGCCGCGTCCGAAGACGCCGAGGCATATCGGTTATACGAGCGTATCTTCGAATAACCTCCCGGCGGTCCGACGGCGGAAAACCGGAACTCAGCCGTTCTGTCCCGAGTACTCCATGTTCATGTACCGGTCACCGTCCCGTAGCTCTTCGAGCATCCGCTCGAGCCTCTTGGCCCGCGTCTCGTCGCGCTTGGCGTCCATGATCCAGCCGATGTAATCGTTCCGCTGATAGAAGGGCCGCCGTTCGTAGGCGCCGAGCAGGTCGTTCTTCAAAAGGGCGTCCCGGATCAGGTCCGGCAGCTCGCGCGCCTCTCTCCTGACGGCCGTCCGCTTTTCCGTCGATACGGGCGTCGTTTCCGTCGCCGACGCGTCGTAATGCCAACGGGTCGGCTTCGCCGCTTCCCGGACCACGAGACCCCGCGCTTCCAGGTCGAGTTGGGCGGTCTTCATCCACCAGCCGGCCTTCGACCGGTCTTCGAACACGGCGTCGGAGACGTTTTCCCGGACCAGACGGTCCATCTCGTCCTGCGTCAGTCCCGGGGCGGATGTCGGCATGCGCTCCCGCAAGACCCTGCGCACCTCTTCATATTTGTCCTTCTGGACGAAGCTCGACGTGCCGGGCACGTTGACGTTGAATACTTCTATCATTTCCTTGGCGGCCATGGAATCCTCTCCTGGAGAATGATTCCTAATGTATAGGACCGTCGCCGCCGCTCGTCAAATTCCGACGGCAGCAGCGGGGGCGACGTTGCCCGCCGGCGGGGCGGAAGCCGGTGGACTTATATTCTTGACCATATTGCACAGCTTTTCTACTTTCTAGGCACGCCGGCGTCGACCGTAGATGGGGAGGTCGGCCTACGCCCGACACAGGTGCCGTCGTCCAGGAAGGAGGGCTTTCATGACGCCGAAGAATACGATATGTCTCTGGTACGAAAAGGACGCGGAAGAGGCGGCGCGTTTTTACGCGTCCGTTTTCCCGGATTGCGAAGTGACCGCCGTGCGCCGCGCTCCCGGCGACTATCCGGACGGTAAGGAAGGCGACGTCCTGACGGTGGAGTTCACCGTGATGGGCATCCCCTGCATCGGCCTCAACGGCGGGCCGACCTTCAAGCAGAGCGAGGCGTTCTCTTTCCAGGTGGCGACGGACGACCAGGAGGAAACGGACCGCTATTGGAACGCCATCGTCGGCAACGGCGGCGAAGAAAGCATGTGCGGGTGGTGTAGGGATCGCTGGGGCCTGTCCTGGCAGATAACCCCGCGCGCGCTCATCGACGCGATGGCCTCAGGCGGCGCCGAGGCGCAGCGAGCCTTCCAGGCGATGATGACGATGCGGAAGATCGACGTCGCGGCGATTGAGGCGGCTCGCCGCGGGTAGGGCATGGCGAAGGTAAAAGCGTTCAGGCGCCGGTTTCCCGTTGCCTTCGTCGGACCTCCTCCAGGGGAAAGCCCGTGATCCGCGCGATCTCCTCCGCGCTCTTTTCCGCCGCGAACATCCGCCTGAACACGTTGTCCATGTTCTCGGCGACTTCCAAGAGGTTGCCGTCGTAGTCGTAGGCGCGGAAGGTCCGTTGTCCCCAGGGCTGCTCGCGCGTGCCGTGGACGAACTCCAGCCCCCGTTCGCGTAACCGCGCCTCGTAGGGTTCGACCTCGTCCACCTCGAAGCAGATCGCGAAGGCGTTCGATTTGGTCCCGATAGCGAGTCCGCCGGTCAGCTCCCGGAAGAAGGCCTTCTTGTACAGCGCGAGGCCTCCCTTGAAGCCGACGTTGTACTCCCCGAAGTCGCCGTCGACCATGAGGCCGAAGACTTCTTCGAACAATTTCCGCGATTTCAGGACGTCCTCTACGACGACGACGGTGGCTTTGAATGACATGGGAACCTCCTCTCTAAATAAACCCCAAACAAGTGCCTACGAAGCCGACGCTGAAGTGTATGAGCGTTACTCCCCAGATGTTCCGATGCCGTTGGTACAGGAGTCCGAGGAAAAAACTAATCGCCGCGGCGGCGACCATGATGAGGATGCCGTAGGAGGCATGAAAGGTACCGAAGAAGAGCGATACGACTAAGATGGTCCGCTTGATGTGCCCGCCGCCGGATAGCCGTACGAGTATGGTCTGCACGACCCCTCTGGTCAGGAATTCTTGGTACGGGGCCGCGAAGAAATAGGTGAATTGAGTCGGATCGTCGTGGAAATGCCAATCCCAGAAGGGATATTCCGCGTAAGGAAGCCGCATCTTCATAAGCAGCAGTTTGACCAGGACCATGGCCAAGATGGAGGCGACGCTTATCGCGAGGCTTTCCGGGAGGGTGGACTTGAGTTGTTTCTTGGTTACGAGAACCCCGCAATCGCTGAAGCGGAGGCTGGTCTTCTTTAGGCAGATGAAGAATATGCCGAGGGCTATGAACTCGGCTATGGTCGACATGAGCCATGCCGGGGGGGGCGCGGAATCGCTTTTGAGCGCGTACAGGGCGAGGATGGCTTGCCAGATGAAGATGTAGGCGGCTTGGGCGCCGATGGCAAGATGGAGGAAGATGGGCGCTTCTTTCCGATATTGTTCGTTGCTGGTATCCATGGTTGTCACCGCGCGTAGCACGGTATCACTCCGAGCGTACATGGACAATAGACCATGTTTGACAGTCCAAAAGGGGGATGTTACCATGGCGGCCGTAATGAAGGTAGATAGGCGCACCGGAAGAGAGCTCGTTGACATCTCAGGGGAAGATAAGAAGATACGCATCGTCTACGGGTCTCCGTTCCTTCGGTTCGCGCTTCGGCTCTTCCTGCGCAAACCCCTGCTGGTCCTGGCGCGCACCATCCTTGACAGCCCCCTCAGCGTGCCGTGGATAGCGCCCTTCGCCCGTAAGCGCGGCCTTACGGTGGACAAGCCCTATCCCAGCTTCAACGCTTTCTTCTCCCGCCCCGACGATACGATACGTTTTCCCCCGGAAAAGGACGTTCTCGGTTCCCCCTGCGAAGCCTTCGTCAGCGCATGGGATGACGTGAAAGTGAGCACGCTATTCACGGTCAAGGGGGAGGACTGCGGGATGGATAGGCTCTTGGGTTTCGATTCCCGGCCATGGCAGGGCGGCTGCGCCTACATGTTCCGACTTGAGACATCCCATCACCATAGGGTCTATCTCTGCGACGAAGGGCGCATAGCGGGGGAGCGGAGCATCCCCGGGCGCTACGATTCGGGAAGGAAGGAGTCGCAGGAAGCCGTTCCCGACCTTTTCCTCCGGAACCATAGGGTGGTCAGCCGCATCGATTCCAGGAACTTCGGCAGTATCGCCATGGTGGAAGTGGGCGCCATGATGGTGGGCTGCATCGTCCGGGCGGCCCCGCTCGACGCTCCTTTGGCGCGGGGCAGCCTCAAGGGCTGGTTCAAATTCGGGGGCTCCACCGTCCTCCTCTTCTTTCAGCCGGGGAAGCTGAAGATCGACGAGGACTTGCTCCGGTATACCCGGGAAGGACGGGAGGCGAAGGTGAGGCCGGGAGAACCGATAGGCCTTAAAATAAGCCCCGGGATTTGAGTATACCCAGCCCGAGTATGCAGGCCGTGGCGAGGATGAGCAGGATGTTGAATAGGCCCTGACGCTTGTACGGGATACGGACAACCATGGCGACGGAAACCAGGATGATGTAGACGGGATAGAGCCATCCGATGGGCCCATCCATGGAGATATCGAAGAAATAAATGAAAGAACAGAGGGGAACGACGACCAAAGGATAGGCCGAGGCGGTAGGGACCCCGCAGAAATAGCCGGGCCGTTGCTCCGCGGTATTGTAGTGGGTCAACCGCATGTGCCCCAAGAGGATATAGACGGTTCCCCCGAGTATCCAAAACCAACGATAGGATCCGAGGTGCATGCAGACCAGCGCCGGTACGATGACGGAAGAAAACATGTCGTTCAACAGATCGAATACCCTGCCGAACTCGGAGCTGAGGTTGAAGCGCCGCGCGACGGGGCCGTCGACCATATCGAAGACGATGGAGATGAAAGCGAAAAGTCCCCCCAGGACCAGATCGTCATTCAGGAAGAATACCAAAGCGACTATTCCCGAAACCACGGAGGCTTGAGTCAGGAAGCAGGCGACGTTCAGGGCTGAGGCGGAAGGGAATAACTCCTTGAGCGGTTTCATGTAAGACTCCTCGTTGCCGTAAAGGCATTATTTATTCAGCCCATTTTTCCTGTCAAGTTTGAGGCGCACCGGAATCCTGATCTCCGGCGGGCCGCTTCGAGTACTATTCGCTCCTCGCCGGCCTCCCGCCGCCGATCATTCCGTTTCCTCAGGCTTATGCTGCGATACGTATAGGTACCAGCACACGCCGAATCGATCGACGAGGTCCGCGGAGCGGGGAGACCAGGGGAGCGAGCCGAGCGGCCGGATCACGTGCCCGCCTCGGCTCAACCGTTCGAAGGCGCGCGTAAGTTCTTCGTCGGAATCGAGGTTGACGCCTAGGCTCTTAGTGGGTTGCCGCGCGGCGAGCGTGGTTTCCCGTATCTCCGGATCGTCCGCTTCGCTCACCGCGAAGACGCTGATCCCGTTCTTCTCGAGCTCCGCGTGCAAATAGGTCCCGTCGTCATGCTTCGCGTTGTATCCGATCTTCATGTTGAACGCGTCGCAGTAAAAAGCTACCGCCGCTACGCTGTCCTTCACGTATAAGGTCGCTCCTAAGGTCATATCGTCCCTCCTCCGGTGTGCGATGCCGAAAGACTACACCAGCGCCGCTGACAGAACCCGTCAGTAAAGAGGATTATAGTGACAAAATAGCCACCGTAAGTCACGGCCTCTCTCGATCAAAGTCGCAAGAACCGTCCGCGCGAATGGGCCAGACGATATTTCGCCATAGTTCCCTGCGAATCATTCCTATCTTGCGGCGATGCGAAGGGCGATGCGTTTCATCTTCATTCCTGATTCCAGATATCCTGCTTCTCGGCGCCGCTTGGTTCGGAAGCGAGCGCGGCCCTGTCTTCACACTTTATCCTTGAAGTCGCAATACTTCATTCCCAGGAACTCTTCCGCGCCCGGCAAGAGACGGTTCCACATTTCCATGAAGGCCTTCTTCC
>JAEWSV010000372.1 GCA_023398155.1 Spirochaetota bacterium | reverse complement strand
CTATCATACGTAAGGGAGCGGACAGCGCGATCGGCAAGGCGGTGGTTTCGAAGTCCCTCGGTATGCCCATCGTCGTGACCGCGATGGCGGTCAAGGACGGTGAGGGGAATACGCGCGGAGTGGTCGCGTTCCAGCTCCCGCTCTCTACCTTGTCCGACATCACGAGCCAGATCAAGATCGGCAGGACCGGGTACGGCTGGGTGATGGAGAACGACGGCCTCATGATCGCCCATCCGAGCGAGGCTGCGGTGATGAAGCTAAATACTACCGACGCCGATAAGCAGGGCAACAAGGGCATGGATGCCCTGGGACGGGAAGCCCTGCGGAAGGAAATGGGCTCAGGGTCGTTCCGTAACGCGGAAGGGAAGCAAATCACCATCTTCTACGTACGGGTCCCCAATACCCCTTCCTGGGTTATGGGCGTCAGCGTTCCGACGGTGGAAATCAGCGAGACCGCGATCGGGGTGGCTATCCTGCTCCTCATCATCTGCGGCATAGCCATCGTCGTATCGGTGCTGATCGCTATCCTAATCTCCCGATCGATCGTGCGGCCGATCCAACTCATCGTAGAAGGACTCCGGCTCATCTCCCTCGGAGATCTCGCCTTAACGGGCTTCGATTTCCAGGCTACGCGTAAAATCGTGGAGCGCAACGATGAACTGGGGGACGCCGGCAGATCCCTGGACGTCATGCTCAAATCGCTCACCTCGGTCGTGGAAAGCATCGCGGGCGCCTCGGAGCAGGTCGCCTCGGGGGCCGCGCAGATGTCGACGACGTCCCAGGCGCTATCGCAGGGATCCAACGAGCAGGCAGCCAGCATTGAGGAGCTGTCCGCGTCGGTGGAGGAGTTGGCCTCCACGGTCAAGCAGAACGCGGACAATACCGTGCAGGCCGATAGTTTGGCGCGCCGCGTGGCCCAGAACGCCGAGCAGTCGGGAAAGGCGGTCGGCGAGACGGCGGAGAGCATGAAGGAGATCGCGGCCAAGATATCCATCATCGAGGAGATAGCGCGCCAGACGAACCTCCTGGCCTTGAACGCGGCGATAGAGGCGGCGCGGGCCGGGGAATCCGGCAAGGGCTTCGCCGTCGTCGCGGGAGAGGTCCGCAAGCTGGCCGAACGGTCGGCCAAGGCCGCCGGCGAGATCAACGACCTGTCCGGCAAGAGCGTGAGGATAGCCGGCGAGGCGGGAAAGCTGCTCGCGGAATTGGTGCCCGATATCCGCAAAACGGCGGAACTCATCCAGGAGATCACCGCGGCTTCCGGCGAACAATCGAGCGGCGCCGAGCAGATCGCCAAGGGCGTCACGCAAATGGACTCCGTGGTGCAAGAAAACGCCGCGAGCTCCGAGGAGTTGGCGGCGACGGCCGAAGAGCTGTCGTCCCAGGCCATCGCGCTCCAGGATACGATCGGCTTCTTCAAGCTGGCCGGCCGGCAGGGGCCCGCGGTGGATAAAAAACCGCCGGTCGCTCCGGTCAAGCCCGAGTCCCGTCCTCCGAAACCCGTCAGCCCCAAACAGGCTCCGGCCAAGCAAACGTTGGCCATCACGACGGCTCCGGACGGCCATGCGGATGCCGATTTCGAGGAATTCTAGGATCCGGGCACCCGGACGCCCATGTCGGAGCCGCGGCCCCCGGTACGCGGCTCGGCGACCGCCCGACGCATCTGCGCCCATTCAGACCGGGGACGAGATTTATTAAGTCATCTTAAAAGGAGTTCCCGGTGAGTTCCCATCGCAAACGCTTTGCCGCCTTGGTGTGCGCCTTCGCTTTCTGTTCGGTTTCCCTGCTAGTCGCGGAGGACGGGAACCCCATCGTCTCGGCGCGCCTCCTGGCCAAGAAAAAGACCGCCGCTTCCAAGAAGGAAGCCGCCGACCTGTACCTGAAGAACGCCCTGTACGATCAGGCCTTGGAGTGTCTGATCGCCGCGGGAGAGCCGGAAACGGCGGCGCGGGCGTCCGTCGTATCCGCCGCTTTCGCCGCCGGGCACCGTATGGCCGCGCTGTCCTTGGCCGGAGACGGCGGAAACCTCATCTCCGCCAAGCTGGAGAACGCGAGGCTCGTCCTGGCGGAAGGCCGGGCCGCGGAGGCGCTGGCCCTGGCCAAGGAGACCGGGGATGAAGCGCTGATACTCGCGGCGAAAGAGGCCTTGTTCAAGTCGGCGGCCTACGAGCGATTTACGACCATCCCGTTGGGCGATAAAGACTACGAGTTCGGCACGGTTTCCCCGGACGGCCGTTTCTTCATCGCCCGAAAGAAGCATGACCGCGGCATCGCCGCCGTGGATATGCGCAGCCTCGGCCCGGGAGCGACCCACGCGGTCAGGCCCGTCGCTCCGGAACTGGAGACCGTAGAGATAAGCATGGATGCGTACGGCCGCTTCATCGCCCTGATCGGTAGAAGGCCCGCCCCGAAGGGGAAATCCGGGTACGCGTACGCCTACCGGATCGAACGACTGGACACGGGCATGGTCGTCGCGGAAGGTTTCTTGCCGTCGAACATAAAATTCGGGCTCCCCGTTATTCTGCTGCTGACCGGAGATGCCTTGTACCTCCAAACGGACCGGGCTCTGCTCTTGATCGATCCGTTCACGGGAAAGACCGCCGCGACGGCGACCCTCGGCCCGGACGAAAGGATCGTCGGCTTCCGCGCCGAGAAGAAGCTGTTGGTGACCTACAATTATTCTTCGGAGAAGGTCGCGTTTTATGATGGTCTCAAGCTGAAGGCCGTCGAGGCTCCGCCTGAGCAATCGACAGGACGGAAGCTTAAGATTACCTTCCACGATACGTCGTACTTTTTCCCGAATGAGGGGCGGAACGAGGTGGCCCATGTGGCCAAGGCCGGATTCTCGGTCACCGTCGACCACTTCGAAACGGGAGCCACCCTCCGTTCGGGAAATCCGGGACTCCCCTTTGGAGAAGTCGAACAGAAATCGAAGTTCCGCGCCGATCCCGGCAACGACTGGGCGACGATGTCGCCGGACCGGAATATCCTCTACGTGATGCGGGAAGATTCGCTCCTGGTTTCCCCCTTCCCCTACGCGGACAGGGAAGCGGTCGCCCTCGGCCTGGCCGCGGAATTAGGCAAGATCGATGAACTGAAGCCCTTGGCCTGGAAGTCGTTCGACGCCGGCGCCGTCGATGAGGCCAAGCGTCTCCTGCTGGCGCTCGGAGAGGACCCTAAGAACCTGGCGACGGCCCGGGGCGACTACCACTTGAAGCGTAAGGAGTACGACAAGGCCGCCGAGCAGTACGCCGTGGCTGGGGAAACCGCCAAGGTCATCGCCATGGCGGACGCCGTTTTAAAT
>JAEWSV010000284.1 GCA_023398155.1 Spirochaetota bacterium | reverse complement strand
GCCTCCGCGTTCGCCGCCGGCGGACAGGAAAGCGCCGCTCCCGCGGCCGGAAAGAAAATCCGCGTCGCCATCCTCGTCAAGAGCTTGGGAAACGGCTTCTTCGAGGCCGTCAACGACGGCGCCAACGAAGCCGCGAAGGAACTCGGCGACGTGGAGATCATCTATCTGGGACCGAGCTCCGCTACGGCCGAAGGCCAGATCGAAATCATCAACAACCTGATCGCCACCAAGGTGGACGCGATCGCCATCTCCGCGAACGACCAGGACGCCCTGGTTCCGGCCGCGAAGAAGGCCTTGGACGCGGGCATCAAGGTCATATCCTTCGACTCCGGCGTCGCTGAAGCCGGCCGCATCCTCCACCTCGCGCCCTCCGACACCGAGCTCATCGGCCGCAGCCAGATGCGCCAACTCGCCGAGATGGTCGGCTATACGGGCGAGGTCGCCATCCTCTCCGCCACGGCCCAGGCCACCAACCAGAACGCCTGGATCGAGTTCATGAAGAAGGAAATCGCCGAGAATCCGAAGATGAAAGAGATGAAGCTCGTCGCGGTCGTCTACGGCGACGACTCCTCCGACAAGTCCTACCGCGAGGCGCTCGGCCTGTTCAAGTCCTATCCGAACCTCAAGGGCATCACCTGCCCGACGACGGTCGGCGTCGCGGCCACCGCGAAGGCCATCCAGGATCAGGGCCTCACCGGCAAGATCCAGCTCGGCGGCCTCGGCCTTCCCTCCGAGATGCGGGCTTACGTCGAGAGCGGAGTCTCCAAGGGCGTCGCGCTCTGGAACCCGATCGACCTCGGCTACACCTCCACCCACATCCTCTACAACCTCGTGAAGGGCAAGAACACCGGTAAGAGCGGCGACGCCATCAGCGCCGGCCGCATGGGCACCATCAAGGTGGGAGCGGGCGGACTCGCGATCATGGGCGAGCCGTTCACCTTCACCAAAGAGAACATCGCCAAGTTCAACTTCTAACGTCGTTCCTCCTTTTGCCCGTCCGCGGTCCCCGGGGCCCGGGCGGGCTTTCCATGAAAACGAGAACCCACAGAGACATATTCTTGACTAAGCGGTAGGCGAGCATGAACAAGGCCATCCTTGAATTAGATGACATTTCGATGTACTTCCCGGGCATCAAAGCGCTCGACGGCGTAAAATTCGCGGCCAGGCCGGGAGAGATCCACGCCCTCATCGGCGAGAACGGCGCGGGAAAGTCGACCCTCGTCAAAGTCATGACCGGCGTATATAGGCCGACGCAGGGGTCGATACGCTTCAACGGCAAGGCGGTGGCGTTCAAGTCTCCGCAGGAAGCGCAGAAGGCGGGGATAGCCGTCATCCATCAGGAAACCTCGATGTTCGGCGACCTCTCGGTGGCGGAAAACATCTTCATGGGCCACGCGCCGCGCCTATCTTTGGCGGACCGGCTACCGGTCAAGCCCATATCTTGGGTAGAGATGCGCATGAGGGCGACCGAACTCCTGGACCGCCTCGGCCTCAAGCTCGACCCGCGCACGCTCGTCAAGGAATTATCCACGGCGGAGCGCCACCTCGTGGAGATAGCGAAGGCGCTCTCCCGCGAAGCCAAGGTGCTCATCATGGACGAACCGACGAGCGCCCTCACCATCCGGGAGACCGAAGAGCTCTTCGTCCTCGTGAGGAAGCTCAAGGCCGAAGGCGTCGCCATCGTCTTCATTTCCCATAAGTTCGAGGAACTTTTCGAGATCGCTGACTACTACACGGTCCTCCGCGACGGACGCTACATCGGAGAGGGGAGCATGAAGGGCGCGAGCGAGGACGACCTCGTGCGAATGATGGTAGGCCGGAGCGTCGATCAGCTCTTCCCGAAACAGGAAGCCAAGATCGGAGAGGTCGCCCTCGCCGCGCGCAAGCTCACGCGGACGGGCATCTTCAAGGCGGTTTCCTTCGAAGTGCACCACGGCGAAATACTCGGCTTCTTCGGCCTCGTCGGCGCGGGCCGCAGCGAGGTGATGCGCGCGCTCATCGGCGTGGATCCCTTGGACGCGGGAGAGGTCTCCATCGCAGGAGAGTCGGTACGCTTCCGCAGTCCGGGAGAGGCGATGAAGCGCGGCGTCGTGTACGTGCCCGAGGATCGCCAACGGCAGGGCGCGGTGCTGGCCATGTCCATCGCCCAGAACATCACGTTGCCCCAGGTGGATGCCCTGAGCCGCGCGGGATGGCTGGACGAGAAGAAGGAGCGGGCGGTGGCTACCGACTACGCGAAACGGCTCGAAGTGAAGGCCGCGGGCATCGACTACGACGTCCAGACGCTGTCCGGCGGAAACCAGCAGAAGGTCGTACTCGCGAAGTGGCTCGCATCCAATCCCTCGATCCTAATCCTGGACGAGCCCACCAAAGGCATCGACGTCGCGACCAAGTCGGCTGTCCACGCCATCGTCTCGGGCCTCGCGGCCCAGGGACTCGCGGTCATCATGGTCTCCTCGGAGCTCCCGGAAATCATGGGCATGACCGACCGCGTGGTCGTCATGCACGAAGGTGTCGTCTCGGACGTGATCGAGCGAAAGGAATATAAGGAAGAAGTCATCATGAAGGCGGCCATGGGCCGCCCCCTGAGCGCCGGAGGAGCGGCTTAGCATGAAACGAATACTCAAGAGCAGGGAAACGACGCTCGCCCTCTTCATCGTCCTGTTCGTCGCGCTCGTGAGCCTCAGGGCCCCGGCCTTCGCCACGCCGACGAACCTCAACGACATATTCAACGACACGGCCGTCCTCGCGCTCGCGGCGACAGCCCAGTTCCTGATCCTCCTCACGGGCGGCATCGACCTTTCCATCCCTTCGACGATGGCCCTCACCGGCATGCTCGTATCCATGCTCAACATGGCCTCTCCGGAGCTGCCGATCCCCCTGGTGGTGGTGACCGCGCTCGGCATCGGCCTCGTCCTGGGGGCTCTCAACGGTTTCTTCGTCGCCACGCTCAAAATACCGCCGATCGTCACGACCCTCGGCACCATGGCCATCTACCGCTCCCTGGTTTTCGTCATCTCCGGCGGCCAATGGGTGAGCGCCCACGAGATGTCGGAGCTCTTCGTCTCCATTCCGCACCAGAGTTTCCTCGGCATATCCGGCATACTCTGGTACACGGTGGTGACGATAGTCGCGGTCGGCCTCTTCCTCACCTATACCGGCCCGGGCCGTTCGATCTACGCGGTCGGCGGCAACCGGAACGCGAGCCGGCTCGTGGGCCTCAAACCCGAACGGACCGATCTCCTCGTATTCTCCCTGAGCGGCCTCATCTCCGGCCTCGCGGGGCTGCTCTACGTCACCCGCTACGCAGCGGCGCAGAACGATACCGCCCTCGGCTATGAGATGCAGGCCGTGGCCGCGTGCGTGATCGGCGGCGTCTCCACGCTCGGAGGCACGGGCAGCATGGTCGGAGTCGTTTTCGGCGCCCTCTTCCTCGGGCTCCTGTACAACGCGCTCACCGTGGTAAACCTTTCGCCCTTCTACCAGATGGCCCTCCAGGGAGCGGCTATCCTCATCGC
>JAEWSV010000256.1 GCA_023398155.1 Spirochaetota bacterium | reverse complement strand
ACTCCGCAGTAGTCGGCGATATCGTAGCCGAAGTCTTTCATGGGCGAGGGATAGAACGGCGAAATCCAAAGCGCGTCCACGCCGAGGCCGGCGAGGTACTCCAACTTGGACTCTATGCCTCCCAGATCCCCGACCCCGTCGCCGTTCGAATCCATGAAGCTCCGCGGATAAATCTGGTAGAAGACAGCCCGTTCCCACCACTTCGCCATGGCATCGCCTCCGTCGTTTCGCTATCGCGCTTCCAGCGTCACGTCCCGCGCCGCGTAAGCTTGGCAGGCGAGGCGCTCGTCGGCCGCCGCGCCTATCGCGTCGAGCCGGGCGCGCTCCCGCTCGCCGATCGGGCTGAGGGCGCCCTTCCGAGCCTCTTTCACGCGGACGCGGCAGGTCCCGCAGAGCGCCTTGCCTCCGCAGTCGTGGCGTATGCGCGCCCCGCCCCGGACGAGCGCGTTGAGCACGGACATGACCGGGCTCGTCTCAATAGAAGCCTCTTTTCCGTCGCTCAAGAATTTGATGCGGGCCACGGCCTACTCCGAGACGGAGACGCGGTTGCGTCCTTCCTGCTTGGAACGGTAGAGCGCGCGGTCGGCGCGGTCGATGAGGGATTTGGCCGAGATGTCGCGGTCGGGATTGTAGCGGGCGACGCCGCAGGAAATGGTCACGTGGAGCTGGAGCCCTTCGTATTCGGTCGCGACGTCCGCCACCGCTTGGCGGATGCGTTCGGCCGCGTAGGTGGCCTCGGGCAAGTCGGTATCCGCCATGAGCACCACGAACTCTTCGCCGCCGTAGCGCGCCGCGATATCCATGCTCCGCACGCATTCGCCGATCGTTTTGGCGACGCGCTTCAGTACCGCATCGCCGCAGGAGTGCCCGTAGGTATCGTTGAACTTCTTGAAATAGTCGATGTCCATCATGATGATGGAGAGCGGCGTATTCGTTTCGGACACCGCCTCCATGCGCTCCAGGAGCGTCGTATAGAAATAGTGCTTCATCTTGAGCTTCGTCATCATGTCGGTGGTCGTCATCTCGAAAAGGAACGCGTTGTTGATCGCGATGGAAGCCAAAACGGCGATGTTGATGATGTGCTCGCGTTCGTACTGATCGAATTCGCTCTCGTCGATGCGCTCGCCGAGCAGGATGATCCCGTTGATGACGCCCTTGGCCTTGAGCGGCACGATGAGGGAGGGCTCCAAATTGGCGATGCCCTCTAGGCCGTCCAAGGAGCCGAGTTCCGCGCGGATCTCCTCGAGCGTATAGCAGGCGTACTTTCGGGAAAAGAGGCGGATTATCTCGTGGTCCTCGGATAGGACGTACTCGGCGTTATGGTCTAGATCGAAACCCTTGTAGTTCCGGTGCAGGCTGAAACAGGTGGAGTCCAGGCCTTTCTTGGCGAACAAACCGGCTTTGAGGACTTTCAGCTGGGCCATGCAGGTGAATAGGATGGAATCGATGAGGATCGTATAATCGAGGGTCGAGTTGAGGCTTTTCGAAATCTCCAGAAGCTGCTTGAGATCGAAGATTTGCTTCTCTTGATCTATGCAGCACGCTCGGCTCTCGGGTTGACCGCGCTCGGGAGGTTCTTCGTACGGTGTCGGCATTGGCTGCTCAGGAGGATAGCACGGCCCCTCCGATCCCGCAACTTGAGCGGAAGAAGCCTTCCGCCTCATGAAGGGGCCTGGATCGATTCGTTTTCGGAGCGCATCGGTACGACGATGAGGAAGGCCTTCATGAGCTTGAGGAATCGGGCCGTCGCGTTATAGCCGTTGGCGAGGGTCGGGATCAGGCTCTTGTCCTTAGCCGCGGCGAGCGTCTTGATGTTGGTGACGAGCTCCGGGGTCGGTTTCCGGAAATCGGAGATGACGTCGTACACGGACTCCGCCAACTCCCTGAGCGATTTGACGTCCTGTTCCACGAGTTCCTTGGCGCGGGCGTCCAAAGCCGAGGCGATCCGGGCCACGGCGTCGGAGCGGTCGCGCCCCTTCGCCGATTCATCCAGAGCCGCGCGGAGGGCCGCCGCGCCGACGCGGGAGTGGCCGCCCGCCGATTCTTCGAAGGCCGCGATGCGCGCGCCCGACTTCTCCAGTTTTTCCACCGCGTCGGTAATGCGCGCCCGGAGCACCCCGTTGTCGAAGAATCCCTCCACCGCGATGCGGCGCGCGGCCTCCACGAGGCCCTGCGAGAGGTAACGCCGCTCGAAGGTCTTGAGGAAGCGGAGGGGCGTGAGCCAAGCGAGGGACTGGGAAGCTTCCGCCTGCAGGCGCCGATTGAGCGCGTCGTCGTATCCCGTCAAGGTGAGCACGCCGCCCGAGGGCGGTTCGCCGAACAGGGCCGCCGTGTCCGCGCTCAGGGAACTCTCCTTGAGCTCCCGTAGGAGGCGATCCCGGTCCTCGACCCAACGGCGCTGCCGTCGGCCGCGGTACTCGCCGACGGCGGAAGGCGGAGCCTCGATCCTGGGCGGCTTGAAAGAAACCTCGGAGCGGACCGCCCTCAGGAGATTGAACATCGTGGGCCCCGAAAGGATCGAACCGAGGAGCTTGTTCGCGAGGTTCGCGGATTTAGAGACGCGTCGGCCCGCGTCGGTCGCGGTCTCTCCGCCGAGGCGCTCCATGATGGCCGTCAGGTCCGCTACCGCGGTTTGGGTGATCCGCATGTCCGCGGCGACCGAATAGAAATCCGCGAGCCCGCCCGCCAGGGCGGTCCCCTCCACGGGAGAGAACTTCGGCTTGTAGCCGGGCGAATCGGTATCGGCGGCAGGATCGAAGTGGGAAAGGAGACGCCCGAAGTCGTAGCGGCAGAGATCCACGAGGCGTTCGAAGTCGGCGAGTTCGGCGTCGGCCGACTTGAGCGAAGCGTCGTCCAATTCGCGCATCGCCAGGCGGAAATCCCCTTCGGCGGCCGCGAGTTCGGTTTCCGGCGCGGCGCTCTGAGCGGCGCGGGCTTTCAATGCCTCATAGCCGCACGCGTCCAGGAGCCGTCGTCCCTCCTCGCTGAGACGGCGCTCCACCAGGAAATCGCGGAAACGTCGCGCAAGTCGGACATCCTGCGAC
>JAEWSV010000249.1 GCA_023398155.1 Spirochaetota bacterium | reverse complement strand
TCTTCGGCACCTTCTGCATGCTGGACGACAAGGCGAACTCCTTTTCCGCCGAGTTCATCGAATTGATGGAGCGCTTCAAGGAGATCATCGAATCGGATCTCCGGTACCTCGTGTTGTACAAGGAACTGGAGAAGCGTTTGTCGGCTAGCCGGATGGAGCTGCGGGAGATCCACCATAGGCTCAAGAACCAATTCAACCTCCTGACCAGCTACATCAGCCTCCAGGCGCGCGTCGGACGATCCGAGAGTTTTCAGGATACCCTCAAGGAGATCCAGCACCGGATCATGGCCCTCTCCATGATCCACGACGAGCTGTACCGGTCCGACGGGATCACCCTGCCCCCGCTGGAGGTCTATCTTCCCCGCCTCTGCCGCTACATCCTGGAGGACTTCGCCGATTCCGACGTAGACACCCAGTACGAGATATCCGACCTGGATATCCCGATGAACGCCCAAATATCCATCGCGCTCATAGTCTCCGAGCTTCTCACCAACTCCATCAAACACGCGTTCGCCGATCGGAAGGAAAAGAGGATCAAGATCACGGTCGCGCGGACCGACCCCAAACATTTTTCGCTCGTCTACCGCGACAACGGGCGCGGACTCCCCACGGACTTCGATCCCGAGACGATCCCTTCGATCGGCATGACCCTGCTCCGGGCGCTCAGCGCCCAACTCGGCGGCACCATGAAGGTATGCAACGACGAAGGCGCCGTCTTCTATTTCGATTTGTCCCTTTAGAAGATTCCGCCGGAGCGCTATATTGATTGGGCCGATATAAACAGAATCCGGAGGTAATCATGTTCGCCGACCGCCTGTTGAGGCACTATACGAATCCGGACTACGAGCTCAAGTCCAAGATGACCATCTTCGCCGCGCTCTCCATCTTCTCGGCGGCCATTGCCCCGATCATCGGCACCATCGATATTTTCGCGGGGGCCGAGCCCGCCATCATCGTCATGGAGTACGTATTCCTCCCCGTCATCCTGGCCCCCCTGATCCTCGCCGTGCGCGGCCGCTACGATCTCGGCGTCGCGCTCTATCTCGTACTCGTCGACCTGGTCTTCCTCGCCACCACCCTGGTACTGCCGGTCTACAATCCGGAGATCATCTACAAGAACGCCTTCTACCTCATCCTCTCGCAGCTTCTGGGCCTCGTCATCGCCCGCAACAAAAGTTCCATCATCGCCAATCTCGTCCTGAACGCGCTCTCCCATATCCTGGTCTTCATCCTGCTCGGCCTCTCGCCCGCCCACGCGGATCTCCGGGGCCTCTCCATTACCGCCTTCATAGAGACCACCCTGATGCTCGCCTTCACGAGCTTCCTCTCCCTCCGCGGCTCGCGCATCTTTTCCCACGCCATCGAAATGGCGCGGAGCGAGGCTGAACGTTCGCGGGCTCGGGCCGCGGGCATGGAGGCGGCGGTGGCCGCGGCCAGATCCAGCCTTGACGTGGGAAGGGAGCTGTTGGCCATATCAAAAAAGATCGAGACCCTGACGGCCGAGCGGGAACGGAGCATGCAGGAACTGGAGTCCCTCTCCGCGGTGTTCCAGACCCGCCTGGACCAGCTCGCGGAGGAGAACCGGAAGCTCCGGAACACCGCCTCCGACAGCGAGGGGATACTCGGCGCCCAGGAACGGGCGATCGAGGAGACGAACGGCGCTGTCGGCAGCGTGTCCGAAGCCATCGCCGCGGCCCAGGCCATGGCGCAGCAGCGGCGCGAGGCGGTCCAGGCCCTGCTCGCGGCTTCGGAGGAAGGCATGAAGCGCCGCGCCGAAGTGGCGAAGGCCCTGGAAAAACTCGGCGAGAGCATCCAGGGCGAGATGACCTTCGTCGGCCTCATAGAGGACGTGGCTTCGCGCACGAACCTCCTGGCCATGAACGCCTCCATTGAGGCGGCCCACGCGGGGAACGCGGGGCGGGGGTTCTCGGTAGTCGCGGCGGAAATCCGCAAGCTCGCGGAACAGAGCACGGAGGAGACCAAGGGCATCGCCGCGGTGGTGGCGGCGAACCGGGATTCGCTCGGGAGGACGGGGCAGGCGAACGGGGAGGCCGAGGCGCAGTTCGGCACCCTCGTCGGCGAGGCCAGGGAAGTGGCGGAATCCATGGGCGAGCTCTTGGACCGCCTCTCCGGCATGTCGCGCGGCGCCCACCTCATCGACGGCAAGGTCCGCGACCTCATCAGCACCTCCCAACGGTTCGACGCCGCTTTTAAGAAGATCATCGCGATCACGGGCGCGAACGACGCCGAATTCGCGGAGATCCTGCCCTTCTTCCGCGATCTTTCCTCCCGGGTCTCCGCCGACTTGGCCGCCATGCAGGCCATCGGCGAGGAAGCGCGCAGGATCGCGGAAGCCGGGAAGCGCAACGCGGAGCGGACCGAGGCCCTCAACGCCGCCATGGCAGCCCTCGCCCCGGATCGGTAGGCTACGGCAGGCACGCCGATCGATATCGTTACTAGATATTTGGCGACGTGACGCCGTAATCCTTTCTGGGCCGTAGCGAGACGGCGAAGAACGAGGATATAAAGGCTCATGATGAGCCAAACGCACGAAAAGTCTTCGCTCTCCGCCGCGGCCCTGGGGTCGGTCATCCTCGTGACCGCGATCTGGGGGTTTAATTTTATCGTGATCAAGGTCGGCGTCGCGGGCGTTCCGCCGCTGCTCCTCGCCTCGCTGCGGTTCGCGCTCAGCGCCTTCCCCGCCATCTTCTTCGTGAAGAAACCAAAAGCCTCCTGGCTATCGCTCGCCGCCTACGGCATCCTCCTCGGCGTCGGCGAATTCGGCCTCCTCTTCACCGCCATGAAGCTCGGCGCTCCCGCGGGACTCTCTTCTATTATTCTCCAGGCCCAGGCCTTCTTCACCGCCCTGATCGCCGCAGCCGCGCTCAAGGAACGGCTGCGTCTCCACAACTTCGCGGGCATGGCCGTGGCGGGAGGCGGCCTCGCGCTCATCGCGCTGGCCTCGGGGCGCGGCTCCGCACCCGCACTCACAGTGGGGCTCACTTGCATGATCCTGCTCGCGGCCGCCTTCTGGGCCCTCGCGAACGTGGTGGCGCGGGGTATGCCCAAGACAGACGGGCTCTCGCTCATGGTCTGGTCCAGCATCTTTTCGCCCCTGCCGCTCCTCGGCCTCTCCTTCGCCTTGGAGGGGAAGGAAGCCATCTCGGCCGCCTTCGCCGGCCTCTCTCCCATCTCCATCGGCGCCCTCGCCTACCTAGTCCTGCTCTCCACCCTCTTCGGCTACGGCGCTTGGAACCAGCTCATCATGCGCTACGGCGCGGGCAAGGTGGCGCCCTTTTCCCTGCTCGTGCCCATCTTCGGGGTAAGCTCGGGCGCCCTGGTCCTCGGCGAACGGTTCACGGCGACCGATGCCGCGGCGGCAGGCCTCGTGCTCGCGGGCCTCGCCCTCCACGCCTTCGGGGGACGTCTCCGCAAGACAGAGCCCTGAAGTCTCCGAGGCGGGCGCCGGTGAGCGCCGACCAGCGCCGCAGGTCAGCCATCCCGCGGCGGCCGGCCGACTCAGCGCGCCTCCGCCCGCGATGATTTTCGCCCTCAGGGATTCCTGATCCAGTCCAATACGAGGCCGGCCGTCTTCTCGGCGTGAGCGTCGAAGGGGAAGAGGTGCCCCGCGCCGGCGAGCCGTACCGCCTGGATGGAGGCGGCGGCCTTGGCCCGCTTCCGGACCAGGTCGGCGACCGTCGCCGGAACGACCCCGTCCTCCTCGCCTACGATAACGAGGACGCGGGAACGGACATAGCTGAGGCGGCTGCCGCAGGACAGCATGAGCCGGCCGAGTTCGGCGGCGGGGGCCACGAGGTCGTCGGCCCAGTATTCGCCGTGGAGGGCTTCCCGTATCGGGTTCCCCCGGTCTTTGGCTGCTAGGGGCCGGTCGCGCTTCAGCACCGGCCGCAGCGGGGCCACGATCTGGGCCAGGGTGAGGTTCTGTCCCGTCAGCTTGAACGCGGGGGCGAGGAGGACGAGCTTGGGGGCGCCGAAGGCGGCGGCCACGGCGGTGGCCAGGAGGCCTCCCATGGAATGGCCGACCACGTGGACGGTCTCATACCGCGCGCGCAGGTCCATATACGAATCGAAGGCCCGCCTCGCCCAATCCTCGGCCCTGGTGAGCATGAGGTCGGCGCGGCAGCTGCCGTGTCCCGGATACCGCGGCGCCGATACGGCGTACCCCTCCGCGACCAAGGTGGCCGCGACTACGGCCAGTTCCGACGGATTGCCGGTGAAACCGTGAAGGAGGAGTACGGCTTCCTTCGCGCCGGCGGGATCTTCCCTGATGGGC
>JAEWSV010000248.1 GCA_023398155.1 Spirochaetota bacterium | reverse complement strand
CCTGCGGTGGGCTCCGTCACCCCCACTTTTGGTAAAAAATGTATGGCAAGACAACCGGTGTCCCTGGGGCGGGTGTATGACGGAAGGAGGGTTAGCGGGGAGAATGCTGTCCCCTTAGCCTTTTTTGACTGCCCGGACGCTGGCTTAACGCCGATCTGAGACATTATCCGCTTGCAGGATTGTAATAGTAGATAATGAATACGATCATCGGAAATTAGTCGTATTTACATATACCACAAGCAATAGTACGTGGCTGTCTATTGACAAATGATAGATCCTGCCACATGCTGCGTATAAAAGTGGGATTTGACTTACCAAAAAACGGGGGCTCTATGTCGCAGCCATTGTCAACAACCTATGTGCCGCGCGGATCCGTGTTCAAGCAGGACCGGCGTGCTACCGTCCTGAACCTGGATAATTTTTTCAAGGGGGCGGTTGACGGGAAGGAGTTCTTCCAGGAGAACTACCTGACGAACGGCATGGAGACGCTCATCGATCGCGCCTTCCGCCATCTCGCTGACGGTGCAAGCAGCAATTCAGTCTTCCATCTGTCGCAGTCAATGGGCGGCGGAAAGACGCATAGCATGATGGCCCTCGGGCTCCTCGCGCGTGATCCAGGTTTAAGAAAGACCGTGTTGGGTGAGAAAGATCCCGCTCCCAAGCTTGGCCCGGTGCAAGTTGTCGGCTTCAACGGCCGCCAGACCGACGCCCCATTGGGTATCTGGGGCAGCATCGCCGACCAGCTCGGAAAGAAGGACCAGTTCAAGGCATATTACTCGCCGCTCGCCGCGCCGGGTCCCGAGGCTTGGCGCACGCTGTTTGGCGATAAACCGGTGATCGTCCTTCTGGATGAGTTGCCTCCCTACATGGAGGTCTCACGGTCAACGACTATCGGCAATACGGATCTCTCGGTGGTTACCACCGCGGCTCTCGCCAATCTCATGGTCGCGGCTTCCGATATGCCGAATGTTATCATCGTGCTCTCCGACCTCGGCAGCAGCAACTACCAGGATGGTAGTAGTCTCCTCAACAAGTCGCTCGCCAATTTGAAGAACGAAGCCAAGCGAATCGCCCTTCCCATCACGCCCGTCAGTCCACAAGGTGATGAACTTTTCCATATCCTCCGGTGCCGACTGTTCGAATCCCTTCCCGATGAATCAGCACGCAAAGCGGTCGCCGAAAGCTATAGATCGAGCCATGCCGAGGCGGTGAAAATGGGGTTGACGGCCAGCTCATCCGATGGTCTCTACCAGAACGTGCTCGATGCCTATCCGTTCCATCCCGCGTGGCGAGAGCTTCTCGGGCGATTCAAAGAAAACGAAGGTTTCCAGCAAACTCGCGGCGTCATTCGTCTCATGCAGATGGTGGTTTCAAATCTCTGGAATACTAAGCGCGCCGCTATCCTGGAACTGATACATCCCTACGATATCGACCTCGCGGATCAGGAGCTCGCTTCTTAAATCAGATCGATAAACCAGAGCCTTTCCGAAGCCGTTGCCCACGATATCAGCCATGAAGGCACGGCTGAAGTCGAGCTCATAGACAAAAAGAACGGTACGAGCGACGCTTCCGAAGCCGCCAAGCTCCTCCTCCTCTCCTCACTTTCGGCCACCGCGGGCGCGGTGAACGGCCTTCGCGACTTCGAAATCTATGACTTTCTTCAGCGACCCGGTAGGGATCTTTCCAGCCTGAAGGCTCGGGTGCTCGACGAGCTCGATATCAGGGCCTGGTATCTCCACCGTTCGCAGGATGGACGCCTTTTTTTCAAGAACCAGCAGAATCTCGCCGCACGCCTGCGGAGCACGGCCGAAGGGCTCCACAATGAGTCCGTCTCGAAGGAACTCCGGAAGTTCCTTAAGGAACGTTTTGAACCTGCCATCAAGGACCTCTATCAACGGGTGGAACTCCTCCCTGCCCTGGATGAAGTGCAGCTTGAGCAGGATCGCGTCTGCCTCGTGGTTTCCGAACCCTCGGGCGCGTTCGGAAACCTGTCCCTCGCTCGGGAATGGCAAGAGTGGTGGTCGCAGCAGACCTTCAAGAATCGCGTCGTATTCCTGACGGGCTCCAAAATGGTCATGAGCAATGTCAAGGACGCGGCGCGCCAGTACCGCGCCTTGCAGAGTATCGAGGAGGAGCTCGGCGCCGAAAATACGCCCCCCAATGATCCGCAGTGGACGGCGCTCGGGTACCTCAAGGATCGTATCCTCCTCCAGTTCACTTCGGCACTGACCCAGGCCTTCGATACCCTGGTGTATCCCCATCTGAACAACGCGCTCAGGCAATCCTCGATCATTCTGGAGTTCAAGGGCAACGCATGGAAAGGCGAGGACGTCATCCGCAAAACCCTCCTGGATGCCCAGAAGTTCACCGCCGATATCACCGCGGATGTGTTCAGACAAAAATGCGAGCAGCGCCTTTTCAATTCAAACCCGAGCCAATGGACAGAGGTCAAGCGCCAAGCCGCGACGAACACCCTCTGGCAATTCCATAGACCGGATGCCCTGGACACCCTGAAAACCGAATCGATCAGGAAGGATTATTGGCGGGAAGAAGGAGCCTATGTCCGGAAAGGTCCCTTTCCGAAGGCGGAGACGACCGTCAAGCCGATATTCCTGTCGCGGGACGATGGCGGCGTCAGCTGGCTCAAAATCGAAGCCCTCCATGGCGATCGCGTCTATTACGAGGCCGGGAACAGCCTTCCGACGGAGGCCAGTTCCAAGGTGAGCGACTTCCAACGCTTCCCGGCGAAGGGCTTGCGCTACAACTTCCTCTGCGTTGACT
>JAEWSV010000246.1 GCA_023398155.1 Spirochaetota bacterium | reverse complement strand
CTCCTCTATGCTCCGCTCGAGGCGCTCGGTTCGTTCGGCCACCTTGGACTCCAGTTCCGCGTTGAGGCGTTCGAGCGAACCCTCGGCCCGCTTGAGCCGGGATACGTCGATGTCGACGCCGAGGACGCCGACCACCGAGCCGTCCACGGAGATGGGCGCGGCTATGGATTGGAGCCACCGCACGGCCGCTCCCTCGGCCACGGGCCGCTCGACGCGCTCCACCTCGCCCGCGAGCGCGCCGCGGGAATCTTCGAGCAAGGCCGCAGCCGAAGCGCGCATAGCCACGGCTTCTGCGAGGGAACCGCCGATCCGTAGCCCGTACCGTTTCTTGGCGATATCGTTGGCCAGCTGCACCCTTCCCTCGCGGTCCACCGACCAGAAGGCGAACGGCAGATTGCCGAAGGCCGCCTTGAGGCGGGCTTCGTATTCCTCGGCCTTCCGGCGTTCTTCCTCCAGGTCCTCGAGCAGGTTCACCAGGGCGGCCGATCGTTGGTCCTGATAGGCCCTGATCTCCTCGAGCTCGCGGAGGCGTTCTTTGAGTTGCGGATAGAAGCTTTTCGGCGAAAGGGACTCGTCGAGCCCGATGAAACGCCTGCGGAGATCTTCCCAATCCGGCCTATCGACGCCGTCTCCGCGCTCAGGCATTCGGGGCCTCGTCCGGAAGTCCGGCGATGCGGCGCTTGAGCTCGATCATTTTGAGTTCCCGGCCTACGACCAGCCGTTCGAAGCGCTCGAGCTCGGCGGTACGTTCGCGCAGCGATCGTTCCGTACGCCTGCGCTCGGTGACGTCGCGCACGACCGCGATCATCGCCGGTTTCCCGAACCATTCGCCCTTCGTGAGGTAGACCTCGACGTCGAAACAGCTACCGTCCGAATAACGCCGGGCCCGCCAATCGAAACGGAGCGATCCCCGTTCCCGGAACGCGGCGAGTACTTCGGCCACCCCGGCCTCCGCGTTCTCTCCTTCCGATATTTCGACCGCGGTCAGCGTTTTCAGAACCTCCGCGGAAACGCCGTACATACGTACCGCCCCCTCGTTCGCTTCCAGGATACTACCGTCATCGCCGTGCACGAAGACCGCGTCCTCAATGGAATCGAAGAGGACGCGCAGGTTGCGCTCGGAGTCCTCGAGAGCTCCCTCCGCGGCCGAAAGTCGTTCCAGATCGTCGACGAGGCGGCGGTTCGCGTCGAGGATCGTCTTCGTGGCGAAAACCGCGAGACCGGCAGTGAATGCCATGAGCAGGATGCTGCCCGCTGTCGCCCGGTCCAGGAAGCGGGCTATCTCCTGCGCGAGGGCCTGCGAGTACATACCCGTACCGATATAGGCGTCGAGCTCGGGAAGGCCGATGACGTAGGAGGTCTTCTGTTCCTGATGGTCCCTCCCCGGCGGATAAAACCAGTACACCACGAAGGACCCAGCCGGCGTTTCCAGGGCCGCGGCCGTCAAGGCGCGGATGATGTAGGTGCCCCGTTCGTCCTGGAGATCCCATTGGTTCGTGCCCTCCCGCGCGACGTCGTACGGCTGGACGAGCATGGTGCCGTCGTAGGCGCTCATGAACACGTAGTTCGGTCCGTAACGGTCCGTGTACATCATTCGCCGAACTGCCGTGCGGACCTCGTCGAGGGCCGTTTCTTTGGAAATCTCGCCTCGGCGCAAGGCCCGCAGCGTCGGATCGACGGCCGATCGCGCGACGGTCATCATGCGTACCAGCGAATTCCGGTGCTCGCCTTCATAGGCCTCCGCGAACGAGCGGCCCAGGTAAGAAAACAAAAGGAACTCGATAGCGATAGCCAAGGCCGAGCAGACGATCACGAACACGATCGGGATGCGACCAGAGGGCGCGTGCGTTCCCTCCGCTCGCGTCGCGGCCCGCGTTTCAGAGGGCTTCCGCATAGATCGCCTCCAAATCGGAAACGGACGGATAGCGCGGATTCGTAGCGAGGCACGCATCCCGATACGCGTTCTCGGCGAGGGAAGGCAGCATTCCGGCAGACAAACCCAGATCCGAGAGCGTACGGTCGAGCCGCGCTTCGCAGCGGAGGTTCTTCAGCGCGGCGAGGAGATCGGCACGCGCGGGCGCGTAAGGCTCGGTATGCGCCGGATTAATTCCGGGATCGGCCCCGCCCTTCTTCCTGGGGCCGAAACCGTCCCGGAGCGCGCGTGCGACCGTTTCGTATCGCGCTGCCGCATGGTCGAGGTTGAAGCCGATGCAGCTTTCCAGGAGCAGGGCGTTGCAGAGGCCGTGCGGTAAGTCGAGCTCTCCGCCGAGGGCGTGCGCCAGGGCATGGACGACGCCGAGGCCCGCGTTAGAGAAAGCGAGGCCCGCGAAAAGGCTCGCGAGCATCATGCCGTTCCTGGCTTCCCCGTCTTCGCCGTCCGCTACCGCGCGGGGCAGGAATTCCGCTACCAGGCGTATCGATTCGAGGGCGTGCAGATCGGTCACGACTGACGAAGCGGTAGAAACGTACGCCTCTATCGCGTGCGTGAGGGCGTCCATACCGGTCGCGGCGGTAAGTTCGGCTCCCATGGTCACCGTGGTGTCGGGATCGATGAGGGCTACGTCAGGTATCGCCTTCTTGGAAATGATGGCGAGCTTGGTTCGTCGCATGACGGCGTTGATGACGGCGAACTGGGATATGTCGGCCCCCGTTCCCGCGGTGGTCGGCACGCAGACGAGCGGCGGTCCGGGAAGGGGAACGGCGTCCACGCCCGCCAAATCGAGCACGTCGCGGTCGTTGGCGGCCATGAGGCCGATGGCCTTGGCGCAATCCATGACGCTGCCGCCCCCGACGGCGACGATGGCGTCGCATCCGTGCCGGGCGTATTCGCGCGCGCCGGTGCGGACTTCGCTGTCCCGAGGATTCGGCGATACGGCGTCAAAACGTTCGCACGCGACGCCCGCCTCGCGGATACGATCGGCGGCCCTCGTCGCGTGTCCCGCGGCTTCGACGCCCGGGTCGGTGACCAAGAGGACCCGCGCGACGCCGAACTTGCTTATGTAGGCGCCGACGAGCGACGCCGCCCCTGATCCGAACACGAACTCGGGGGCGGTAAATTTCCGCAGCGTATCTACGAACGGTTTACCCACCATTCCAGTCTAGGCCATGGCGGGCGGCGGTCAAGCCCCTCCTCAAGCGGAAAGGGACGGAGCCCTCCGCGCCTTGCGCTGTACCAATTGGATCGCTATCGGCACGGCGAGGACCGCGAGGCCGACGATGTCGGTGATGCCGCGCGGATCCACCATGAGCAGGCCGCCTGAGAGGAAGAGGAGCCGCTCGAAGACGTTCGCTTTGCCGAACAGCCATCCTT
>JAEWSV010000205.1 GCA_023398155.1 Spirochaetota bacterium | reverse complement strand
CTTGAGGATCGCCCGGGAGCCTCGTTCAGCACGCGCGGCGGCGACGTATGCCGCGGCGCGACAAAGCGCGGCGACGAGGCCCGGCGTCCTCGCGATGGCCGGCGGACGTTCGTCGGTATCCGCCCGATCGGAGGCGAGCAGAACGCGGGGAGCTTCGGGCGCCGCGAACGAAAGACGGTACCCGTCGAAATAGCCGCTCGCGCCGCGCTCGAGCTTCCATTCGTCGAAGCGAGTGCCGAGGATGACGGCGCCGCGAGGATGAGCGTGCCGAGGATCCGCGATGAGCGATATGAGGTGTCGGTCGGTAGAAGTTCTCAGGTTGAGGGCTGATCGGAAAACGCTGTGAACGGTGCAGGAGAAAGGCAGGAGGGGAAAAAGCGAGCCGGCGGAATCCGCGGCGACGACGAGTCGGCCCGGCGGCCAGTCGCCGGAGACGCGGGGAGGCTCGCCGGGCGGCGCTTCTGCCGCGACGGCATCCAAGCCCATCATCGGTGCGACATACTTATACGGAGAGGTGCGCACGTACCAAGGCGTCCCGTATCGCCGCTTCCACGTTCTTCTTCCCCCATTCGATATTCCGCCGGAGCAAGGCGGTCGCCGCCGCGGCATCGCGTCGGCGAAGCGCGCCTATGATCTCCAGGTGATCGGTACAGGTGGTCTTGAGCCGCTCCGGATCGGTGATATCCGCGATCCGCACGAAGTGGATACGACTGTCGATCTTACCCAGAAGACTGCAGAGGACTCCGTTGCCGCAGGCCTTGGCCAATGACCGATGGAAATCCTCGTCCTCCGTCGCGGCATCGGGAGCCAACTCAGGAAGGCCGTCGCGGAGGGTTGTCCAGCGCTTCTGGAGCGCATCCAAGACCGCCGCGTCCATACCGTTAAGGCACAGGTTCTCGATGACCGCGACCTCCAGGATGATGCGGACATCGTAGTATTCATTGATTTCTTTGAGGTCGAGGCGCCGGACGCTATAGCCCTGCCTCGCTTTCTTGTCCACGAGGCCGCGTTCGGCGAGCATGCCGAGAGCCTCGCGGACGGGGCTCCGGCTGACGGAAAATTCGGCGCAGAGCGCCTCTTCGGTGAGGCGATGGCCCGGCGGATACTCCCATTTGAGTATCCGCTCGCTGAGTCGCGTATAAACGTCGAAGCTCAGGCTTTCGTCGGCCATCGCCACCCTACTATTATTTGAATACGAACACTTTCACCGGCTTACCCGGCCGCTCGTCCGATTCTTCGACGGTAGCGGTCAGCTTCATGCCGGACTTCGGATTCTCGACTTCCACGCGGCCGGAGGCGCGCAGTCCGTTCTCGAACTGCACGATGCCGAACTGCAGGAACTTCTTGGTGTAGCCCTCGGGAAGGTTCCAGACGCGCGTCCAGGTGAGCAAGGTGCAGGGGCCTTCCAAGTCGAAGGTGGACCAACCCTTTCCCGTCACCGGGTCGCGCCGGGCGTTGCACTTGCCGCAGACCATGGGCGCGGGGTAATAGACCGCCCCGCACGCGTCGCACTTATGGGCGCTGATCTTCGGAGCGACGACATCGTACATGCTGAAATCGATCATGGCGTCCTCCTTAGTCCTTCGCGCAGATCACGGCTGCGACGTTATTGCCGAATCCTCCGAAGTTGACGGACATGCCGTACTTCGGATCCTTCACCTGCCGCCCGCTCTCCGCCTCTCCGCGCAATTGCCGGACGAGCTCCACCACTTGCGATACGCCCGTGGCGCCGACCGGATGGCCCTTGGACTTGAGACCGCCCGAGGTGTTGATCGGTAGTTTCCCGCCTATGCGGGTCTCGCCCTTGCGGACAGCCTCGAAGGCCTTGCCGCGCGGGAAGAAACCGAGCTCCTCGCTGATGGCGAGCTCCAGGATGACGAAAGCGTCGTGGAGTTCGGCGAAGGAGATGTCGGAGGGCTTGAGCCCCGCCATCTTGAACGCCTTCTCGCCCGCGATGCGGACCGCGTTGAGCTGCAGCGGATCCGCGCGGTTGTGTACGCAGTGGGTGTCCGTCGCGCTCGCCACGCCCGCGATGCGGATGGGCTTCTTGGCGAACTGCTTCGCCTTGGGCGAATCCATGTTCACTAGGAGCAAGGCGGCCGCCCCGTCGGTGACCGGGCAGGTGGAGTACATGCGGAGCGGCTCGGCGATGTAGTTGTTCACCACGTCGGCCTCGGGACCGTCGGCGATAGCCTCGATCGTGCAGGTCGCTTGGACGTGCGCGTACTTGTTCTTCGCGCCGTTGTCGTGGTCCTTGACCGCTACGAGGGCGAGGTCGCGCTCGGTGAGGCCGTACTTCTCCATGTACAAGCGGGTGAACATGCCGCCGAATCCCGGCAACGTGAGGCCCATGTTGTACTCGGCTTCGGTGTGCAGCATCGTCGCTACGATGTCCGTGGCGTTCCACCCCGTCACCTTCCGCATGATCTCGCCGCCCACCACGAGCACGACGTCGGCCATACCGGAGGCTACGGCCATGTAGCCGACCTTCACGGCGCTCGCGCCGGAAGCCGGTCCGTTCTCGATGAGTTCGGCGGGCACGGGCTCCATGTCCATCTTGCTCACGAGGGCCGAAGCCACCGCGGTCTGGTGGCAGAACATGCCGGAGGCCATGTTCGCCACGAACACCTGGTCTATCTCTTTGCGCTTCTCCATGAATCCCGCATCGAGCAGCGCGTCGGTGGCCGCGTAGGCCATGACGTCCGCCAGATCGTATTCGGAGGAATTTCCGAAACGGGTATGTCCTATTCCGACTATTCCGACCCTGGGGGCCATACGCTACCTCTTGAAACCGGGGAGTTGGGAATACTCCTTCGGCATGATCAATTTTTCCGCGGACTTGAGGTCTTCCGCTGAAACGGGGCGGCTGCCCGTGCACTTCACGGCTTTGACCGCGTCCCAGAGCTTGCGGGTGAGCACGAAGGTGGGCACGCCGCCGAGCTCGTGGCGCACCTCGGGGAACTGGCTCGAACGGTCCTCGAGCTGGTACTCGATCATCCAACGCTTGAAGCCGTTCGGGCTCTCGGCGACGATGTACACCTCGTCCTCGCCGAGGATCTCGATATGGTGTTCCATCTTCGCGGCGAAGAGCTGGGCGCCGACGCGGAGGCCGCGCTTGATGGTGAGCGTGTGGAGGCTCATGCCGAGCTTCGGCGAGACGTGTCGGCTCGTGACGATACCGGCGATGACCCCGTCGATGACGCCCACGAGGACGAACTCGTTCGCGACCCGGTAGCGGTACCAGCCGAGGATCTCGGAATACATGCGCACCGCGACGATGTCGTAGAAATCCGACGGGACGCCGATAAGCGGATGCACCGTGCCGAGCAGGGCGCCGACTTCCTCGCGCCGCGCTTCGCGGACTACCATCTTCTCCCCGGATGCCAGGGTGATCACCTTCGGGGGATACGGCTTCAGCTCGATCTCCGGCGGCCTGAGCTTCTTCTCCATCTCGTCTATTGCCATACGCATCTCCTCTTGAATTCAGCGAACGATCGGTTTCGCTGTATCTGAAAAAGCTTCAGCTTTTCAGATCGGATACGGTTGGAGAATCCCGAAAGGGATTCTCCCAAGGAGGAAGGAAACCTCGACCGGAGGTTTACTTCCTCCGCGCTTCCTTATGGAGCCACTCGTTCTTCGCTCCGGCGATATCGCCGAACTTGGTTAATTCAGCCTTGGCCTTCTTCTTCATGAGCTCCGCGTAGCGGTCATCGTCGACGTGGGCAACGATGCGCGAAATGGACGATTCGCCGTCCACGAAGCGCCAGGGGTAGCAGCCGATGGTCGCCCGCTGGTTGAGGAGCAGGTCGATGTCGCCGCCCACGCACTCGGCATGGATGAGTCCCTTATCGAACATCTCGATGTGCATGAGCTGGTACTTGTCGTCGGAGAAGAACTCTTCCAAGGACTTGCCGTACTTCTTCTGGAAGTGGGCGTCGCACTCCTTGGCCTGCCGGGGCATCCACTCGCGGATCTTGGTGTTCATAGGGTGGTCGGCCGAGCCGCAGTCCACGCCGATCCAGCGGAGCTTCTTCTTCTTGGCCCATTCGGCGAACTCGCGGTCGGGGCCGGGGTGCTTGATCATGTACTTGATCTCATCGCCGGTGGGCTGATCCCAACCGTAATGGTGGAAACCGGTGTGGATGAGGAGGATGTCTCCTTCTTTCACCTCGACCCGCTCCTCCACCATCTTGGAGGTGTACACGTCGTACTCGCCGCAGACGTCGGAGAGGTCGACGATGGCGCCCTCGTGGACCAGGAAGTCCATATCCAGGCTCGCGATATCCTTACCCGGGGTGTAGAAGTGGATCTCGCCGTCCAGGTGGGTCCCGATGTGGTTGGAGTGGGTCACCACCTGGCCGTTCGCGCCGTTGGGCGCGAGGCGCTTGAAGTACTGGACCTGCAGCGGAATATAAGTCGGCCAAGGCGGCGTGCCGACTCCGAGGGGGATGGTCAGATCGATTACCTTCATCGCGAGTCCTCCTATGCGCTAACGTACGCGGCCCATGGTCCGCGCCTAACGATTAACAATACTTCTCCGCGAATGCGGCGAGCGCGTCCCGGTAACAATTCTCAGGCGGCTTCACGAGGCCGGCGCCCACCATGCCGATGCCGGGCTCCTTGTGCGCGATGCCCGTGTTGATGACCGGCAGAATGCCCTTTTCCACCACCTTTACCAGGTCGATGGCCGTCGGGGTTCCGCGGAAGTCCAGCACCGGAATCTTGTACACCTCGCTCTCCGCCAGGGTTATCTCGTACATGCGCTCGGTGAACGCGATCGCGTCCGCCGGCTTGCCGCCCACGAACTTGACGATGGCGGGAGCGGCGGCCATGGCGAAGCCGCCGATCCCGGCCGTCTCGGTGATGACCGAGTCGCCGATGTCGGGCGCGGCGTCTTGAGGCCCGAAGCCCGGCAGGTACAGGCCATCCACGATACCTGCGGGACCGGTGAACCACTTGTCGCCGAGCCCGGACACGCGGATGCCGAAGTCGGTGCCGTTCCGCGCCTGGGTGGTGATCACCGTGCTCCCTTCGATACCCGCCGCCGCATCCACGACGCACTTGGAAGCGGGCATGGTGAGGTTGAGGAAGAAGTGGTCGTTCGCGTTCATGAAGGAGAGGACCCTGGCGATCTTCTCCCTCGGCTCGTCCAGCATCACAAGGCTCGGCGCGAGCTCGCGGATCATGAGCGAGGTGCCCGCGCGGTTACGGTTGTGGCCCTCGTCTCCCATCTGAAGCACCTGCGCGATGATCGACCTCATATCGATGGGACCGTGGAGGGACAGAGCTTTGGAAATCACCGGCGCCAGGTCAGTCTCGATCCAGCGGAGGCGGTCCAGCACCTCGTCGGAGAAAGCGCCGTAGCGGAGCACCTTGCCCAGGCCCTCGTTGAAAGTCGCGTACGCCTTGTTGCCGTAAGTCTCGTTCTCGATTATCCAGACGGGCATCTTGCTCGTCATGATGCCGGCCATGGGGCCTACCGCCGCGTGGTGGTGGCAGGGCTCGAAGTCGATCTTTCCGGAGGCCGCGAGTTTTTCCGCCTCAGCTCTGTCCCTCGCGAGTCCCTCGTAGATGAGGCCGCCGATGACCGCTCCCCGCATCGGACCGCACATGCGGTCCCAGGTGATGGGCGGGCCCGCGTGCAGCACGAGGTTCGGCCGCATACCGGGCACCACGTCGCGGGCTACGCCGACGCCGACGAGTACCGGCTTTCCCTTGAGCATGCGCTCTACGGCTTTGGCGTTCGCCGCCTCCACGTCCACGCGCGATGAACGCTCGATCCGGTCCAAAGCCTGGATCATCGCCGTATCGCCGCCGGCGGGCGGCCGCCAATCGACCTGGACCACCGGCGTACCCAGATCCCGCAGAGTCTCCGCGAAGGAATCGAGCCCGAGATTCACCGCCTTCAATTCCGATCCGAACAGATCGAGTACCGGTTTGACCGTGCTCATCGTTCTCCTACCTTCTTCATGATCTCGACGGCCAGGAGGCATGCCTGATAATTGGACGGCATGACCACGATCCCGGCCGCCTCCAGTTTCGCGACTTGGCCGGCGAAGCCCTGGAAATCGCCCGCGGTACCGGTCACCGAAGCGACGACCGGGAGGTAGGCGCCGCGTTTCTCGGCCGCCTTCCGCGCCGCGACCAGGGACGGTAGCAGGGCTCCCGCCGGGTCCGCGTGCGAACCGTAGCCGAGCACGACGTCCACGAGCATCACCGCGATCTCCGCGTCGTCCCGCTCAGCGTCGATGCGTTCGGTGCGCGTGCTCGGGTCGATCATCGGGTGGGGCCTTCCGACCGTGAACGTATCGTCGCCCAGGTCTACGACCGTGTGGCCGATGGATTTCTTCGGATCGCTCGGCACGAAGGCCGGATCGGTCTGGTTGTTGGAGTAGACCGTGCCGGTCAGGCGGTGGAGGAGTATCCAAGCCTCGTCTGCCAGGGTCCCCCCGGTGAAGTATCCCCGAATCCACTTCTGGGTCTTGGAAAGGCGCGCCGTCTCCCGCGCAACTACGGCGTCTATCTCCGAGCGGGAAGCCTCGAAATCGCGCGGCGCGAAAGCGGTCCCCTTGGCCAGGGAGACCGCCAAGCGCGCGGTCTCTTCCAGGTTGGAGGCCCAGGCGATGGCGCCGCTCGTCTTCGCGCCGTCGTTCGCTAGGCCGATGAAATGCACGACCGCGGGTTTGCCGGACGCGGCCAGCGCCGCGACGACCTTATCGGCCACCGCTTTCGCGGGCGGCTTGGAAACCACCGTGATGACCTTGGTCGCCGGATCGGCGGCCAGGGCTTCGATGGCCGTCAGCATGGTGATGCCGCCGACCTTCTCGTTCTTGAGGTCGCGCCCGCCCGTCCCCACGGCCTGGCTTACGCCCGAGCCGTAGCGGTCTATGAGGCAGGTCACTTCCTGGAGCCCGGTGCCCGAAGCCGCGACGACGCCGATGGGCCCGCGGCCGACCACATTCGCGAAGCAGAGGGGTACGCCGTTGATGATCGCCGTGCCGCAGTCGGGGCCCATCACGAGGAGGCCTTTCGAGCGGGCGAAAGTCTTGAGCGCTATCTCGTCCTCGAGGGAGACGTTGTCGGAGAAAAGCATGACGTGCAGGCCGCGCTCCAGCGCTTTACGCGCCTCGCGGGCCGCGTAGATGCCGGGAAGGGATATGACGGCTACGTTCGCGCCGTCCAGGCGCTCCAGGGCGCCGTCCAGGCTCCGCGGTTTGGCGGGCTCGCCTCCGGCCGAAGAGGCAGGCTGCTTCTTGGTGAGGGAAGCCTTCGCCGCGGCGAGCGTGGAGTCCACGTCCTCGGCCTTCGGGCAATCCACGGCGACGATGAGGTCGTTGGGTCCCGCCCCCGCGAAATCGGCCGGATCGTAGCCGGTCGACTGGAGGAGGTCCAGGTTCATCGGCGTGCCCATCGCCACGACGGCGTCCGACACTTCAGCCTTATCCTTGAGCTCTTTAGAGAGCAGCATGAGGAAGACCGAATCGAAATATGAATCCTTCTTGACGAATACCCTTTTCACGGGAATCCTCCCCGAAAATTGTATTCTTCATCATATACCTGATTGTATACAAGTCAAGTTATTTGTTTCGCGATCCATGGTCCGGTCGACGAAAACCGGAGTAACGGATGGACTACGCTATCCAGAAAAAGAACGGAACCATGCGGCATTCGCTCAGGCGGACGGTCGATTTCGCCGTCGCCGCAGGCAGAGTCGCTAAAAAGAACCGCGTATCGGAGGAGAGGCGCGGGGAGTATTCGGCGCGGCCGAAGTTGCGGCCTTAGGTCGCGCGTCCCCCCGGAGGGGCGCCGACGACGGCCGCACCCTCGTACGTCTCCGTGAGCTTACGCAGCGCCTCCACGGTGGCGCGGTTCGTCCGCGCAACCTTCTCCAGCTCCCGCATCGCTTCTCCGATCTCCAGGGCGCTGTGCCGCTGGCCCTCGGCGGAAGCGCGGAGCGTGCCCGAGGACTCGCCCATCATCCTCGTGCTTTCCTCCACTGAAGCTCGCCGTTTCCCCTGCTCATCGGACAGCGCGGCCAGGCGGGCAGCGGAGTCGCGAAGCTCTGTCCCCGCGCCGCGCACCGATTCCAGTTCCCGCGCCTGGATCTCTATCGACATGGCGATGGAGTCGGCCAAGGCATGGTTTTCCTCAATCCCCGCGAGGATGTCCGCGAAGGACCGCGCCGCCGCGGCTTCGCATTCGGCGTTCCTGCCGATCCGGTCGATCATCGCGCGGATGAGGTCGGATACGGAGCGGACCGCGGAAGCGGAGGCTTCGGCCAATTTACGCACCTCCTGAGCCACCACCGCGAACCCGCGGCCAGCTGCGCCGGCATGGGCCGCCTCTATGGACGCGTTCATCGCGAGGAGGTTGGTCCGCTCCGCGATGTCGCTCATGGCGGTCAGCGATTCCAGGGCGCTGCGGGTGGAACCTTTGAGGTCCTGCATCGATCGGGAACTCTCGCGTATGGAGGCGTCTCCCTCCCGGGAAGCGGCGAGGAGCCGGGAGCTGATGCCGGCCGATGCCCGGGTCTTGCCGCCGACCGACACGATCTCTTGCATGACTCCGTCGATCGTGCGGGACATAGCCATGATCGAGTCGTTCTGCGCGCGTATGGAGGCGTCGAGGGCGCCCTCGCCTTCGCTCAGGCGGAAGAAGTGTCCGGCGCCCTCTTGGACTAGGGCGAGCTGGCCGGCCGAGGTACGGTAGGAAGCTTCCGCCCGCTCCACGAGCGCGCCGACTGAAGCCGACGCGTCGCCGATGGCCCGCTCCAGGAGTTCGCCCGAACCGCGGACCTCGGCGGACAGCCGGCGCATCTCGGCGAACTCCTCCTCCCGACGATCCAGGACGCGGTTGAAGCGGTCGGTGAGCACGCCGACTTCATCGATGCTCGCGACCGGCAGCCTCCGACCTAAGTCCGTCGGGTGGAGGACGATGTCGTCCATGCTCTTCATGAGCTCCTTGAATTGCGCGAGCAGCTGATAGGCCAGGAGCAGGAATATGACGAGGCAGAGGGGAACCGCCCAGAGCAGGTAGAGGAAGCCGCGCTTTACGACGTTGTCTGACTCCCTTTCCAAGGCGCCGACGAGCGGGCTCTTGAAGTGCTTTTCCAGGTAGAAACCGTCGAGCCAGGCGTCGGGTATCTCGGAGGCGGGCATGGACCGGACGTAGCCGCGGATTTCTTCGTCGTAGGCGCGCACGGTTTCAAGGTACGCGTCGGTAGCGTCCATCATGGCGATGATCGCCGCGGCCTTCTCCTCCTTGGACCCCAAGGTGGCGAATTGGTGCCGCGGCATGGTGATCCCGGTGTGGTAGTACATGAACGAGGGAGCGAGTTGGGCTATGGCGACCATGTTGGAGATGGATAGGAGGACGAAGGAGACGCCGGTGATGACGATCTTGCGCGCGATGCCGAAACGGACGGCGCCGGAAAGGGATTCCACGCGGAGTTCGGCCCGTACTCGCGCGAAGGTCAGGCTGAACAGAAGCAACTGCACGACGCTCGACAGAAGGAACGGCGCCATGATGGCGAGGTATTCCCGCCAGAAGGTGAGGGTGAGCACGATGAGGGGAGACTTCTCGTAAAGCGAATCCCCGATCAGGAAGGCGATGAATACGGCGATGTTCTGGTCCGCGACGCAGGCGCGGGAAAGCCGTCGATGGATACCGTCCACTGCGGCGCCTTCGTCGCGACCGAGCGGCCCGCCCGAACGGGCGGCGCCGAGCATCCGATCTATCGGGACGGCCTTGGCCGATACGAGGAAGGCGTAGGGGACGAAAACCACCAAGTAAAGCGCCAGGGCGAGGCCGACGACGGTCTCGACGGCCGCGAAGGGCCCGTAGATGACCGCGAGGGAGACGATATACAGGAGGGCGGCGCCGAAATTGGCGGACATGGAGAACAGTCGTATCTTTCGCGAGAACTTCATACTTGTCCTTTCATACGGGGGTTCGTTCGTTCCGGCCGATCAGACCGCACCCTGCCCTTCCATTTCCGCGAGGATTTGGGCGGCGCATTCGGGACAGAGCCCATGAGTGAATCGAAGATCGGTTCGATTGGCGAAATAAACCTCGAGTTGTTGCCAGTAACCTTCGTCGTCGCGCATTTTCTTGCATTTGGCGCAGACGGGAATGATGCCGCGTAGGTCGTTGATCTCGGCGAGCGCGGCGGTCAGCTTGTCCACGAGCTCGCTCTTTTCCAAGAACATTGCTCGCCGCTCGGTTACGTCCCGGAGGGCGTAGAGGGTGCGCGCGCCGGAACCGGTACCCAATTCGCGCGCCACCGCCTCGAACCATCGCGGTCCGCCTGAAGCCTCCAGCGAAAACTCGGAAGGCATGCGAGCGCCGTCCGATCCCGTCGTCGAGCGGATCGCCGCATCGATCGCGGGGAGCCCGGCGACCGGTCGTCCGAGGGCATCCAGGCCCAGTCCGAATATCCCGGCCGCCTCGTTCATATCCACGAGCCTGCCTCCCGCGTCGACGATGAAGACCGGGTCCGCCATGGCATCGAAGGCCATGCGGTACGCCACGGGCATGAGCTCGAAAAGGCGATAGCGCCGAAGGCCGATGCCGAAAGCCAGTCCCGAAAGGGCGAACGCGACCGGCGTGAAATCCTTCGTCATGCCGGGCATCAGGCGAGAGATATAGAGCGCGTTGAAAGCCAAGGGCGCGACCGCGCCGAAGACAATCCAACGCGCTTGGAGAGAATAAAAACGGCGCGACGCGAAGAAATCCACCGCCACTATCGCGGAAGAGCCGATCATGAGCGCGTACTGATGTACGATGAAGATCCAAAACCAGGGCCCGTACGTGAGGGCTAAGGCCGAGAAGGGGCCGACCTTCCGGTAGGAGACCGAAGCCCAGTGGAGGTGGTGGAGACCGTTCGTGGCGAGGAGCGCGAGGGTGACTATCGGTACGACGAACGGCAGGAAGGCCCGACCGCGGCCCCGCCCCGTGTAGCCGAGGGCGAAGAGGAGGGCGGTCGGCGGAATCATGACGAGGCCCGCATAGCCGATGAGGGACCAAGCGAGCGTAACCGGATAGCTGGGCGCGAGGATCTCGAAAATATTCGAAAGAAGGGTCCAAAGGTTGGCGAGGAGACACCACGAGAGCGCCTCGTACGAACTCCCCCGCGTCCGTCGCCGAACCGAGAAGGCGACGGGTCCGACCAAGGCGGCCGATATTGCCGCGAGGACGAGATACACGTTGTACTGGGTTATTTCATCCATATATTCTTTTCACTGGTTCCGCTCCGCTTCATTCTAGTCAGGAATCGGTACGCCTTCAAATGGAACCGCGCCGATGCGCTTATATTCCCGCGTTATTCCCGAATCATCGGGACATTATACTCGTCTTGCGCCGAGTGGAGTTATTTGTTATAACCTGTATCGAGATGAGTGCGAGAATCGACCGTCCTTCCTTTGAAGGCCGAACCGTTCAAAAAGGAGGAAGCGCCATGTCCGATACGGACGGCGGGGGCAGTAGTGTCCCCTACCATATAGCCATCATCGCAGCGCTTCCCGAGGTCGATCCGAGCCGGTCCTGAGCGTCCGTACGGTTCCTCGCAGGAAGCGCCATTCTTGGAGGAACCGACATGATCGTAATCCGCAGCCAGGGAGAGAAGGGCCTCGTCGAGACGGACGCGGTGGTCCGCAACTGCTGGGTCGACGCGCGCAACGTAGATAAGAGCGACCTCGCGCGCCTGGAGACCGAATTCGGCATAGCCGGCGAGCTTCTCGCCGATATCATGGACGCCGACGAGCAGGCCCGCGTCGAAAAAGAAGACGAGTATACCGCCATCATCGTACGGCTCCCCGTATACGACGCCACCTTCGAAGTATCCTATTTCACCTTGCCCCTCGGCATCGTGCTCTTCTCCGATAAGATCGTCACGGTCTGCCAGGGCACGAGCGACGCCATGGATGACCTCGCGCGCAACCGCATCCGGGATTTTAATATCCGGAACAAGAGCGCCTTCGTCCTCAACTTGCTCGGCCGCGCCGCATTCGTCTACCTCCGGGCCCTCAAGGATCTCAATAAGAAGACGGCGGTGATCGAGCGGGAGCTGCAGAAGTCCGTCAAGAACAACGAACTCATCCAGCTCCTCTCGCTCCAGAAGTCCCTGGTTTACTTCACCACGAGCCTCAAGACGAACGAGCTGCTTCTGGAAAAGCTCCAGAAATCGCCGCTCATGCGATTCAAAGAGGACGAGAGCGAACTCCTGGAGGACGTCCTCACGGAGAACAAGCAGGCCATCGAGATGGCGAACATCTATTCGTCCATCCTCACGGGCATGATGGATGCCTTCGCGAGCGTCATCTCCAACAACCTCAACATCGTGATGAAGCGGCTGACCATCGTGTCCATCGTGCTCATGATCCCGACCCTCTTGGTCAGTTTCTTCGGCATGAACGTGGACCTGCCCTTCCAACACAACCCCTATACCTTCGTGGGCATCATAGGGGCCTGCTTGGCGACTTCGGGATTCGGAGCCTTCCTCCTGCGAGACAAGAAGCGCAAGAAGCTCGCCGCTCTCGCGCTCCCTTACTCGCACAGCTACATGATGGTCAGTAAGTGATGATCACCGCGACGAATTTGAGGGGCGCGGATCCCGTATTGGCGATGCTGTGGCTCGCCCCGTCCCCGGTGACTACGCAGTCGCCGGGTCCGACCGGGGTCTCCGCCCCGTTATCCACGACCACGCCCGTCCCCTCCTGGATGAGGTAGTACTCGGTCTCCGAATCGTGGCGGTGCTCCCCGATGGAGGCGCCCGGGGGGAGCGTGATCTGGGCGAGCAGGCGGGCGTTCTTCATCGTCGCCCCGTCCGCGAAATGGATGAGGGTCGTCGTCCCCTCCCCGCCGCGCATCTTTTCCTTGAGTTCGACCTTCATCTGGTTATGCTTGACTATCATCGTGTCCCTCCTCGTTCCGTTTACTGGATGGCCCCGTATTCCGGGTAGAGCCGCTCCGTTATAGCACGCATCGCGTACGGACGGAACGGCCGAGCGTAAAACGCCGATCAAGGCCCGGCCTGCGGATCGGCCTCTTCCTTCGCGCTCGCGTCGAGCTCCGGATAGAGCCGGGCGGTGCAATCGGGGCAGATCCCGTGGCTGAATTCAGCCATGGTATGCGATGAGACGTAGCTCTCCACCTGCTCCCAATAGCCCGAGTCATCGCGAACCTTCTTGCAGGACACGCAGATGGGCACGATCCCTTCGAGAGTACGGATGTCCGAAAGAGCGGCGGACAGGCGTTCGATGAGTTCGCTCTTCTCCTCCAAAAGGCGGCGGCGCTCGGTGATATCGCGCATCGAAAACAGGCGGAGAGCCCGATCGCCCGCGCGCACGTCCGTCGCGCGGACCTCGTACCACCGTTCCCCGTCGGGGCTCGCCTCGGTCAGGGACGTTCCCGACCTGGCTAGCGTTTCCGTAACCGAAAAGAGGAAACGGTTCGACTCGACCGGCATCCCGGCCGGATTCTGCGGGAGAGCGCAGACCGCCCGGGCCGCGGGATTCGAATCGATGATGCGGCCGGCGCCGTCCACCGCGACGAGCGGATCGGCCAGGACTTCCACGAGCGCGCTCCGGGCTATCGGGATCAAGCCGAACAGGCGGTCGTACTGCGAGGCTACGGCGAAGAGGATGGCGGAGACCGCGTAGAAGACGGGCGTGAAATCCTTGGCGAGATCGGGGATGAGGCGAAGCACGTAGACGGCGTTGCCGACCCAGGGGATGAGGGCTCCGACCAGGACGATGAGCATCTGCCGGTTGAAAGCGCGGGACCGGGACAATGCCGCGGCGCAGAGGAGCGCGATGCCCGCGAGCGCGAACGCCTGGAGGTACGCGTACATGATCCAGAACGCGGCGCCGTAGCCCGTCGCCCGCATCGAGAGGAACGGGCCTACCCGGACGAAGGTCCAGGAAACCCAATGGAGACGATGAGCGCCGTTGGTGAAGACCACGGCCAGCTGTCCCACGGGAATGGCCCACTGGAGGAAGCGCAACCGGGTCGCGATCGCCTCGTGCCCGGAAAAGCGCACGGCGAAAAGGAAGATCGCCACCGGAATACCGCCGATGAAAGCGTACCCCGACGAGGCGAAGAAGAGTGTCGCTTCCTCGGTCGGGGAAACGAGTTCGAGCGTGTTGCAGACCAGGTACGCGAGGGATAGCGCCAGGAAGGTCCGCGACTCCTTGACCGCTTCGGTGGCTTTACGGCGATACGGCAGCAGGAGGGCGAGGAGGAGTCCCGCGCCGAAGAGGGCGGCGCAGGCGAGGAATAGATAGTACTGGAAGGGCGCGAACGTCTCCACGCTGCAACTATAAAAGGGCGGCGTCGGCCGGTCAAACGAAAGGCGGCTTGGCGTTTTCCCCCGCCGCCGTTACACTCGCGCCCATGAAATACATTGACCTGCGCAGCGATACGGTGACGTGGCCGACTCCCGCGATGCGGGAAGCCATGGCGAGGGCGGAAGTCGGCGACGACGTGTACGGCGACGATCCGACGGTGAACGAATTGGAGGCCATGGCGGCATCGATCGTCGGAAAGGAAGCCGCGCTCTTCGTTCCCTCGGGCACCTTCGGCAACCAGCTCGCCCTCTTCACCTGGTGCCCGCGGGGTACCGAGGTCATCCTCGGCGAAGAATGCCACATCATCCAGCACGAGGCCGGCGCGGCCGCCGCGATAGCCGGCGTGCAGACGCGGACCGTCGCGGCCCCGTCCGGGATCCTGGACGCCGCCGCCGTAGAGGACCGTATCCGCGGAACGGATATCCACTTCCCCGCCACTTCCCTGATCTGCGTGGAGAACGCCCATTCTTCGGGCCGCGTAGTCCCGCTCGCCGCGATGGACGCCGTCCGCGCGGTCGCCGATCGGCACGGCCTCCCCGTCCACCTGGACGGCGCGCGCCTCTTCAACGCGGCCGCGGCCCTCGGCGTCGCCGCCCGCGAAGTGGCGGGCCGCGCGGATTCGGTAATGTTCTGCCTATCCAAGGGCCTCTGCGCGCCGGTCGGTTCGATGCTCGCGGGCGGCAAGGATTTCGTCGCCGCGGCCCGCCGGAAACGGAAAGTCATGGGAGGCGGCCTCCGGCAAGCCGGCATCCTCGCCGCGGCGGGCCGCATCGCCCTCGCCGAGATGACGGGTCGGGTCGGCGAGGATCACCGGCGCGCGCGGCTTTTGGCGAGCGAGCTGGCCGCCGTTCCGGGCGTCGAGGCGGATCCCGCTGCCGTGGAGATCAACATGGTGTTCTTCAAGGTCGCCGCCGCCTCGAACGACGCGGTCGCCGCCCGCCTCGCCGCGCTCATGGCCGAGCGCGGCATCCTCATCAATCCTCCGGAAGGCGGGGCCTTCCGCTTCGTCACCCACTATTGGATCGACGAGGAGCGAGTCGCGCGCGTCGCCGCGGCCTTCCGCGACTGCCTGGCCGAAGCGACCCGCTGACGCCGGAGCCGCCCGGCCCTTGCCTCCCGGCCGCTACCGCTGCATATTCGTAGGATGAACGCATACGAAAAGCGCAGGGAACTGATCTACGACTGGATGGCCCGCGAAGGGGTCGCGCTCGTCATGTTGGAAGACGCCGAAGACCGGCGCGATCCGTCCGTGCGTTGGCTCACCGGGCAGCCCGGCGACGCCCTCCTCTTCCTTTCGGTGGACAAGAGATCCCTCCTCGTGCCCTGGGACGTCAACATCGCCAAGATCTTCGCCGACGTGGACGGCATCATCCCCTATGCCGAATTCGAGCGTCACCCCATCCGCACCGCGCGCGCGGTCGCCGAACACTTCAAATTGCCCTCGGGATCCCGCGTGGAGATTCCCGCCGTCACGCCGTACCCCTCCTTCCTCAAGTTCGTGGAAGGCCTCGGCGACTTCGACGTGCTCTGCCGCGAAGGCGGCGTCGCGGACGAGATCGTCGAACGGAGGGCGATCAAGGACGAGGAGGAGATCCGAATCTATCGGGAAGCGGCCGGCATCACGAACGAGGTGATAGCCTTGCTGGAGGCGGAATTCCAGGCCGGCGGGCTCCGCACGGAGACCGACGTGGCCCTCTTCGTGGAGGCGGCAGGCCGCAGCCGCGACTGCGAGGGCACCGGTTTCGAGACCATCGCGGCGGGGCCGGGCCGGAGCTTCGGCATCCACGCCGTACCGCCGTATACGACCGATCCCTTCGGCGGACCGGGACTTTCCATCCTCGACTTCGGCCTGAAATTCCACGGCTATACCACGGACGTAACGATCACCGTCGCCCGGGGCCCGCTTACGAGGACGCAGACGCGGATGCTGAGCCTCGTGGAGAAGGCCTATGCCGCGGCGCTCGGCATGGTCGCCCCGGGCGTGGGAACGCGCGAGATCGCCCTCGCGGTGGACGCCTCGTTCGGTAAGGCGAAAAAGGCTATGCCGCACTCCCTCGGGCACGGCATCGGACTGGAGGCGCACGAAGCGCCCGCCCTCCGCAGCCGCGCTGACAACGAGTGGAAGCTCGCGCAGGGGATGGTCTTCACCTTGGAACCGGGCCTCTACGACGTCGGCCAAGGCGGCTGCCGCCTGGAGAACGACGTGCTCATGACCGAGAAAGGACCCGAAGTGCTC
>JAEWSV010000144.1 GCA_023398155.1 Spirochaetota bacterium | reverse complement strand
CTCTTCTTCCGCCGCTACATCATAGAGGGAGTGACCTTGTCGGGCATGAAGGCGTAAGGCGGCGTCGGCGGGCCGGCGCCGAGGCGGGATCCGTCAGTCGCGGACCGTCTCCCGGATGAACGAGAGCAGCACCGAGAGGGCGTTCTCGTTGTGGCCGCCCTCGGGGATGATGATGTCGGCGTAGGCCTTGGTCGGTTCGATGAACTCGAAGTGGCCGGGACGCACCACGTTCATGTACTGCTCGATGACCGAGTCCACCGTGCGCCCGCGCTCCTTGATGTCGCGGGTGAGGCGGCGGATGAAGCGGATGTCGTCGGGCGTATCCACGAAGATCTTGAGGTCGATGAGGTCGCGGACCCGCTTCTCCGTGTAGATCATGATCCCTTCGAAGATGATGAGCTTCTTGGGCTCCACGCGCGTAGTCTCCGCCTCGCGCCGGTGGTGGACGAAGTCGTACCGCGGCATATCGATGGCCTCGCCCCTCTTGAGCTTCGTCAGATGCTCGATGAGGAGCTCGTTGTCGAAGGCTTCCGGATGGTCGAAGTTGAAGGCCGTGATGTTGGTGTTGGAGATGAACTCGGCCGACTTGTAATAATTGTCCTGCGGCAGGAAAACGAAGTCGGAAATGAGCTCCGATATTTTGCGGACGATGGTGGTCTTGCCCGAGCCAGACCCGCCGCAGATGCCGATGATGGTGACGTCGCCCATTCCTTTCCCCCGAAAGGCCGAGTATACCCCGGCCCCCGGCCGGCGGGAAGCCCCGGGGCCGGCGCGACGTCCCACCGGGGCGAGCGTTCAGTACCGCGGCCGCGCCGCCCGCTCCGCGTAGTACGCGTCCGCGCCGACCTCCGCCATCCGTTCTCCCATGGCCTTCCAGCGGAGGGCGAGCTGTTCGGGGTACGCGTTCCGGTCGCAGGGGAACTCCGCGCACTCGCCGCAGAAGGCTATGCCTCGCTCGGCCGCGCAGACCTTGGCCGCGCATCCCGGCATTCCGCACTTGTTATCCGCGCGACAGCCGCCGCAATCCGCCCCCGCCAACATGCCGAGCATCGCCTCGAACTGAGGATAACCCGCGAGCGTCGGATTCATGGCGGCGAACCGCGCGGCGAAAGCCGCGTAGCCCTCAAGTTTTCCGGCGATTTCATCGGCCAGGCGCGCGATGTCTCCGCCCTTCTTCCTGACGCACCGCGCGCAATCCAAGCCGCAGGGCGCGAGTCGCGCTTCCAGTTCTTTTCGGTCCATCGATATCCTCCTTCCATACCGGATGCGCCGGAACCGCGAACGGTGCGCGGTGTCGCGAAGATTCGGGAAAAAGGAGGAACGCGCGGAAGCCGGAAGCAGCCTAACCCGCGGACCGGAGGCCGGCGAGCGCCGCGCCGGTCCGTTCGAACCAGGCGGGCGGCGGCAGCCGATCGGGGATGGAGCGGAAGAGGGACAGGACCGCCGGAGCGGTCGCGATGTCGCCGCGCTTGGCGTACTCGGGATCGGCGAAGGGCGGCGGGCCGCCGCGGGCCGCCACGGCGGCCCGCAGGGCTTCGCGGTCGGCCACGAGGCGGCTCCACGCGGTGCAGGTGCAGGGATTGGAAGGCCGTACGACGGAACAATGGTCGCCGAAGAAGGCGTTGATGTTCGCCCTTGCCCGGTGCAGGAGGCCGCGGTAGGCCGCCGTACCGACCGCCATAAGGGAAGCGGCCTCGGCGGCGGCGAGGCCGACCATGTCGGCGAGCACGAAGGCGCACCGCTGTTCCGGAGTCAGGTTACGCGCCATAGCGAAGAAGCAACCGTTCCGGATGGAACGTATCGCCTCATCCGTCTCCAGCGCGGCGTCCGGCGGAGCGTACGAGATGTCCGCGTAGGGCGTGGGGTCTTCGTCGGGGAACTCCGTCTCCCGCATGACGCGCGCCGAGCGCGCTTTCATCAGGAAGGCGTTCACGACGATTCGGCGGAGCCACGGCCGCCCGGAGGCGTCGTCAGCGAGCGTCTCCCTCGCCTTCCATGCGGAGAGGAGGCTCTCCTGGGCCAAATCCCCCGCGGCGTCCTCGTCGCCGATCAGGCGGAACGCGAGGCCGTACGCGTAGCGGACGGCCTCGTCCGTCGGTTCCCAGCCGCCCACGATCAGTCGGTGACCGCGATTGCCTCGATCTCCACGCGGGCTCCCAGGGGAAGCCCCGCCACGGCGATCGTGGACCGGGCCGGCGGCACGGAACCGAAGAAGGTCGCGTACACCTCGTTCATGGCCTTGAAATCGGCCATATCGGTGAGGAACACCGTCGTTTTAACTACGCGGTCGGGAGAAGTGCCGGCGGCCTTAAGCACCGCGACGACGTTTTGGAGGCAACGCCGGGCCTGCGCCTGCACGTCGCCGTCAATGAGTTTCCCGGTAGCGGGATCGATGGGAGTCTGGCCCGAAACGAACACGAGGCGGCCGGCCGCGGCCTTCCCGATCGAAATACCCTGCGAATATGGTCCGATCGCGGCGGGAGCGTCCGCCGCGACGATAGCGCGTCTATCCATACGTTTTTCCTCCGCGGCCATGCTAGCACGAAGGGATGGCGGAGGCTATATTCCCTCCATGGAAACGAACATCATCGTCCGCCGCGTCGCGCCGGGCACGGCGGGCCTCCACGGCGACGCCCGCGCCGTAGCCGCGATCTACGACGACGCGGTGCGGACCACCACGGCCACCTTCGATACCGTACCCAAGACCGTCGCGGACCGGGCCGCCTGGCTCGCATCCCACGACGCGCGCTTTTCAGCCTTCATTGCCGACGACGCGTCGTGGCGGGGCGCGGTCCCGGATTTGAGCGACGACGCGGTGCCGGAATCGGCCGACCTCGCGGGGGCCGTCGTCGGTTGGGCGACGATTTCCCGCTGGTCCGAGCGTTGCGCCTACGACGGCACCGGGGAGACCTCCATCTACGTCCGGCCGGACGCCCGTGGAAAACGAGTCGGTTCCCTCCTCATCTCTGCCCTGGTGGAGCACGCGCGGGCGGCGGGCTTCCACGTCCTCCTCGCGCGCATTGTGACCGGCAACGAGGCCAGCGAGCGCATGCACGCCGCCGTCGGATTCACGAGCATCGGCGTCATGCGGGAGGTCGGCAGGAAGTTCGACCGCTGGCTCGACGTCGGCCTTTGGCAATTGATGTTGTAGGCGCGCGGCGAGATCCCGCGGCCGCCGGTCCCGGCGGCGGCGCGGCTCGGCGGCCGCCGCACTCTCAATTCCCGAAAACGCCGAAGCCGTTCAAGAACACCACGACGATCAGCGCCGGCGCGACGAACTTGATGAAAGCCATGACCAGGCGGTTCGCGGCGGGCGAAGCGCCGCCCTTGCCCAATTCGGCCGATAACTCCGCGGCCGAGAGCCGCCAGCCCGCCGCCAGGGCTATAGCGAGGCCGCCGAGCGGTAGCAGCAGGTTCTGCTGAGTATAATCGAAGAGATCGAAGAAGGTACGACCGAATACCTTGACGTCGACGAGGGGGCCGAGGGATAGCGTCGCGAGGGCGCCGAACGCGAAAATGACGGTCGCGGTAATGGCGACCGCCGCGCCTCGGCGCAATCGGGTCGCGCCGCAGAGCCACGCCACCGGCACCTCGATGAGACTGATCATGGCGCCCGTAGCGGCCAACGCGGTGAGGGCGAAGAAGGCCACCGTGAAGAACGCCCCGAAGGGCATCTTGGAGAAT
>JAEWSV010000233.1 GCA_023398155.1 Spirochaetota bacterium | reverse complement strand
GGCGAGCGCTTCGCGGCCGCGGAGGAGGCCGCGCGGGTCGGGCGTATAGCGCAGGTTGGCGGGATCGAGCCAGGGGGCGAGGAGGGCGGGGGCGTCCAGTTCGAGACTGTGGGAGAGGCCGACCCTCGTCGGGTTGCTCGCGGAAAAATCGAGGATGGGGAGGCCCGCGGCCGCGCGGGCGGCCTTGAGCCGCGCGAGCGCGTTGTCGGGGGAGGGCCAGGGTAGGCGGCTTGAGAAGTGCTGCGACACGATGGCCGATCATAGCATCCGCGCGCCACCTCGTGGAATGGCATCATCGGGCCCGGCCGCGCTCCCGCCTGTTGCTGACTAATACAGTAATGAATATCTTGTAGGAGAAGAAAGCTCCGCAACAACGGCATCGACAACGCGTACCGCTTTCTCGGAGGTGTCCGATGTTCAATCCCCCGATTTCATCCGCCGCGCTATTCCACCGGCGAGAACTCATGCCCGTGGTGAACGCCGACGCGAGTGGCTCGCCGCTCACGCATCCCGCGGCCAAGGCTCCCCGCATCTTCTGCGACTCCGCCGTATGGGCGGAGATCGAACCGCTCTACAAGGCGGGCATAGTCAACGGCATCACCACGAACCCCACCCTGCTCAAGCGGGCGGGGGCGGCGTCATGGGCGGAGGCGAAGGAGATCATGCGCTCCCTCTGCGGCAAGCTGAGCCCGCTACCCGTCTCCCTGGAACTCACCGAGATCGAGGAGGAGGCGATGGTGGCGCAGGCCGCCGAACTCGCGGCGCTCGGCGACAACGCGGTCATCAAGGTTCCGGTCGGCGGCTACCGCGCCCTGAAGGCCGACGCGGATCCCTTCACCGGCCTCAAGGTCATCCGCCGCCTTTGGGAACGGGGCATCCGGACGAACACCACCCTCATCTTCAACACGACCCAGGCGTTCTGGGCCGCGAACGCGGGCGCCACCTACGTGAGCCCCTTCCTCGGCCGCCTAGCCGACTACGGCTACAAGAACGACAAAGCCGAGCGGACGAGCGGCAATTCCCTCTATTGGGTGGAGGATCCGAAGAACGCCAAGGGCGACCAGATCATGCACAACACCGAGTACGTCGCTTCGGGCGGTCCGCTCAAGGACGCGGGAGCGCGGCTCATCTTTGAGATCGCGGCCGTCTTCGCCAACTACCGCATCACGACCGAGATCCTCGCGGCCAGCTTCCGCAACCCGGTCCAGCTGACCGAGTGCCTCCTCGCGGGGTCCGATATCCTGACCGTCCCCGCCGCCGTGCTCTCCACCGTCGCCGACCATCCGCTCACCGCGGAGGGCATGCTCGCATTCGCGGCGGACGCGGCTGCCTTCGGCGGATAGGCGAAGCTCAGGGCGAGGCCGCCGACCGCGGAGGCCGCCGACCGATCATGAGGACAGCTCCTTGTCGTAGCAACGGAAGACCTGCCGGTGTCCAGGGAACCGGATGTCGCCCGCCCGGCGGTAGGCCATGCCGGCGAAGAGCGCATTCATCCTGCCGTTCATGGAATAGGTGTCTGGATGGAGGTAATAGAGGCCGCTCCGCCGGGCGAGATCTTCGGCGAGGAGGAGCAGGCCGCGCCCCACGCCCCGCCTCCGGTTGTCGGGGTGGACGGCCAGGCGATGGATGACGAGGGAGGCCGCATCCCGTGACCACTCGCCGTCCCGGTATTCCGGCGGCTCCTCCCGGTTGACGCATACCAACCCGCGGAGTCCGCGCGCCCCGGTCTCCGCCTCGTCCACCCAGAGCGACCCGGCCGCGATGTCGGAGAGGAAGTCGGCGCGGACGGGATACGCATCGCTCCATTGGTCGATGCCTTCGGCCCGCATCTCGGCGACCACGTGGCCGATGATGTCCATGATGCCGTCCAAATCGCGCTCATCGGCCTGGCGGATCATGGCCGCACCCCCGCGGGCACGGATCCGGCAACCGCTTCTCGGGAGCGGTCAAGGTTGGCGCGCATCCTGCGGAGCAGCTCCGAAGCCACGACGAGCTCTTCCGGACTGAAGCCCTGAAGGCAGACGTCCAGGTTACGGTTCTCCTCTTCGATGATGATCCCGTAGATTTCCCGCGCCTTGGGACTCGCCGTGAGCAGCCGCGCCCGGGCATCTTCCGCGTCGGTCTCCCGATCGATATAGCCGAGCGTCTCAGCTTTTGGACGGCCTTCGTCGTAGTGGTCTTGTCCACCCTGGCCAGTGTTGAACTTTCAAGTATTATCGTCGCATCTGAATCTTTGACTATTGAAGTATAGATATATTTATATAGACATATTCAGATATATGCCGTATGATGGGTCGCGAAACGGCGCTGCCGCGTGGGCCCGCGCGCGTCCGCCCAGAGTTCAGCCCGGCCCAGGAGAACACCCATGATAAGGAAAACGGCGTCCCTAATCCTCGTCCTGCTCGCCGCGGCGGTGGCGGTTCCGGCTCAAGAGGAAGGTATCCTCGTGCCGAACGCCTTCAAGTACACGCACGTAGACGGCCACCGGCATGAGGAAGAGATGGTCGCGTACGTGATGTTCGAGTACGAACAGCTCAAGACCGTGAAATACCAGGTCGGCTACATCGCCTGCACCTGCCGCGGGCCGGAAGTGAACTACTATTCCGTCGCCTACGTGGAGCTCAGCAAGGAAGACGGCTCGGTGAAGCATCTTTCCTACGACCTGGATTCCGACGAGCACTACATCGCCGGCCTCTACGGGGACAGTGAGGAATCCTGGGACGGCAGCCAGGTGAAAACGCTCTTCATGGGATTCATCAAAGATAAGCTGATGGGTAAGTCGCAGGAGTCGATCAACGCGATCAAACCCATGCACGGCCGGGACGTGGACGCGTTCACCGGCGCGACCGTGACGCCGAACAACGCCGTCCGGATGCTCCAGGGGCTCTTCAAGTACCACAACGCGAAGTACATGTGATGCGATGGAGCGGACGCGGAAGGCGCCTCGGCGTCCGGACCGCGCCCGCAGGACTCGGGAAAACAAGGAGAAGGATATGACGCGGAAGATTTTGTCGGCGGTTGCCGCCTGCCTCGTGGCGGCCTCGGCCTACGCCGAAGCGGGCGGGGGCCTCTCGGGAAAAGAGGCCATCACCATGGAGACGGTCGATTCCTACATGACCGCCCCCGCGCGCTTCATCGATCTCAGGAATTATGCGGACCTCATGAACGGCGGCTACATCGCCGGCTTCGAATCGGTTCCCTTCTTCCAATATCTGGAAGGGCGCGCGCTCGTGCGCAAGAACGGCTGGGAATTCTCCAGCGCGGACATCGTGGACGAGGCGGTGCTCCGCAACGCCTTCGGTCCCGCGGATCAGGCGGTCGTCCTCATGTGCGCATCGGGAACGCGGGCCGGCTACGTGAAGGCGGCCCTGGAGAGCCTCGGCTACGCCAAGGTGTACAACGCCGGCGGCTTCAAGGATTACAAGGGCGGCCGCAAGGTCCTCGGCGACGGTTCGTATAACGGCCTCCTCGCCTTGCCCGCGGCCGTAGACATGGGCAACATCGATACGTACCTCGATCGTCCCGGCGCGAAATACGTGGACCTCAGGAACGTGGGCGACAAGTACAAGGCCGGGTACGTCGACGGCTTCGAAGTCGTCTCCTTCTTCGAATACCTGGAAAACAACGCGCTCAAGCGCAACAACGGCTGGGACTTCTCGGAGGCGGACATCGTTTCCAAGGCCGTCCTCCAGAACGTCTTCGGCAACAAGAAGCGCGAGATCTTCCTCATGTGCGCGTCGGGGACGCGGGCCGGCTACGTGAAGGCGGCTTTGGAGAGCCTCGGGTACGATAAGGTGTACAACGTCGGCGGGCTCAAGGACTACAAGGGTAAGCGGAAGGTGCTCGGCGACGAGACCTTCACCCTCGCCCTGAAATAAATCGGCCCGCGGATTCCCGTCCCGTGTATACTGTCCTCGCTGCCCGCCTTGGGCGGCGAGGAGGATATCCATGGGAGACGGATCGAACAGGGGCGGAGCGGCGGGCGGCGGCGTATACGGCCTCGCCTTCATCGGAGCCGCGGTCTACTACATAGGGCACGCGGCCTCGTTCTGGGGCGGCGTGCTCGGCTTCCTCAAGGCCATCGTCTGGCCCGCTTTCCTGGTTTACGACCTCATGCGCTTTTTGGGGATGTGAGTCCGAACCAGCCCACGGGAATCATCGCCGCGCAGAGGAATACCATGGCGAGGAAGATCGCGCCGATTCCGAACAGGTCGGCCGCCGCTCCCATGACCACCGCCGTGACGATGCCCCCGAGGGTATTGGCCGCGGAGAACAGGTTGTTGAGCGAGAGCCGTTCTCCGTCATGGCCCGCGTTCACGAATAGGGTGGAAAGGAGCGGGAAGAGCACGGAGTGCCCGGTCCCGTACAGGACGCCGATAGGAACCAGTAAGGCGCTCGACCGGAGACCGAAGGACAGGAGAAAGGCCGCGGCGATGAGCGCGTAGCTGCCCGCGACGAGCGACCGCGCGCTCCGGCGTTCCATGGCCGAGCCGAGGGTGGCCCTGATGAGAACCGCCACCGCGGAAAAAGAAACGAAACAGAGCGATATGTTCACTTCTCCGAGGCGTTCGCGCGAAAGGTTCGCGAGGAAGGTGGATAAGACCGCCCACGCTCCGCCGAGTAGGAAGGTCAGGACGAAGAGGGGCGCGAGGCTCCTCCGCCCCATGAGGCCGAGCATGCGGACGCTCTCCGCGGCCTTGCCCGGCTCGTGGAACCGATAGGCGAGGGCGAGGGCGACGCCGGCCGCGTGGAAGCCGAAGGCCGCCAGGAATATCCAGCGCCCTCCCGGCCCCGCGAGGAGGCGTTCCGAGAGGAAGGCCGCGACGGGATTCGAGAGAAGCCCCGAGATTCCGTAGATGGCCATGCCGGACACGCGTCTCGCCCGCGGGATGAGGCCGAAGGCTTCGGTCGTCTGGATCGTGAACACCGCGCAGAAGAATAGGGTCCCGAAAGCGCGTAGCAGGAGCAAGGCGACGAGATCCGGGGCGAAGAAGAAAGAGGCGGCCGAGGTCGCGAGGACCGCCGCGTACCCGGCGAGTATGAGCCTTTTCCGGCCGATCGCGTCCGCGTACCGGCTTAACGGCACGACCAGGACCACGAGGGCCAGGGCGGGCAGGTTGACGAAGAGTCCGATGTAGGTCTTGGAGGCTCCCAGCCCCGCGAGATAGTCGGGGACGACGCTATAGGCGTTGAAGCCGGAGAACGCGAGGAAGTTTTGGATGAAAAGGGAAACGAAGGCAGCCGTGACGTAGGGCTCGGCCTTCCTCGGCGGCGCGCCGATCGTTGGGGACATCCCGCTACTTGACCACGGCCCGCGACGAACGTCAAGCCGGGGAAAAATGTAAAACATTATCAAAAAAATAATAAATGTTGACCTCCGCCCGACGACCGGATACATTTTGTATATAAACGGTCTAAATAGGAGTATTGGCATGAAAATAGCCGTGCCCGCGGAGGTTCACCAGGGAGAGACGCGCGTGGCCCTCACGCCGGAAAGCGCCGCCAAACTCGTCAAACTGGGAGCCGAGGTGGTGGTACAGAGCGGCCTCGGCCGCAGCCTGAACGTTTCCGACGCCGATTACGAGAAAGCCGGCTCCCGCGTTTCTCCCGATCGGGAGGCCCTGCTCCGCGATGCCGACCTGGTCCTCCGCGTACGGCAGCCGCCCGAGTCGGAGGTGCCCCTGATCAAGAGCGGTGCCGTCCACGTCAGCTACCTCGATCCGTTCAACCAGAGCGCTCTTACCGAAAAGCTGGCGGCCGCGAACGTGAGCGCCATCAGCATGGAGATGATACCGCGCTCCACCCTCGCCCAGAAGATGGACGCCCTCAGTTCCCAGGCGAGCTTGGCCGGCTACGTCGCGGTAGTCCTGGCCGCGCAGCGCCTGCACCGGGTTTTTCCGATGATGATGACGCCCGCGGGCACGATCACCGCGGCGAACGTCTTCATCCTCGGGGCGGGCGTCGCGGGCCTCCAGGCCATCGCGACGGCCAAGCGGCTCGGCGCGCGGGTAACCGCCTTCGACGTGCGGCCCTCCTCCGCGACGGAGGTCGAATCGCTCGGGGCCCGCTTCCTTAAGATCGACCTGGGCGAAATGGGTCAGACCAAGGACGGCTACGCCCTGGAGCTCACCGCCGAACAGCTGGCCAAACAGCGCGAGGGGCAGGCCAAAGCCTGCGCGGCGAGCGACATCGTCATCACGACGGCCCAGGTCTTCGGGCGCAAGGCGCCGGTCCTCGTCACCGCCGACATGATCGCCCGCATGAAGCGGGGCAGCATCGTGGTGGACATGGCGGTGGAGACCGGCGGCAACGTCGAAGGCTCCGTCGCCGACCGGGAAGTGGACGTGAACGGCGTCACCATCCTGGCCCCGACGAACTTGGCGGGCCGGGTTCCTGATCACGCGAGCCAAATGTACGCGAACAACCTCGCCAACCTCGTGGAACATTTCTGGGACAAGGAGTCCAAGTCGATGAAGCTCGAACTGGACGACGCGATCCTCAAGGGCTGCCTGGTCACCCACGGCGGCGCGATCGTCAACGACCGGCTCCGCCAAGCGGTGAAGGCCTAAGGAGCGACCATGCTAACCGATCCGATATCCCTCCTGTTCATACTCGTGTTGTCCATATTCCTGGGCTTCGAACTCATCTCGAAGGTCCCCTCCACGCTCCATACGCCGCTCATGTCGGGGTCCAACGCTATCTCGGGCATCACGCTGGTCGGAGCCCTCCTCGCATCGCGGAGCGATATGGACGTCCTGTCCCTCGCGCTCGGCGTCGCGGCGACGGCCTTCGCGATGATCAACGTGATCGGCGGCTACCTCGTGACCGACCGCATGCTGGCCATGTTCAAACGCAAGGGCGGGAAGGAGGCGAAATGAGCGAACTCCTCGTCAACCTGGCGTACATCGTCGCCAGCGTACTCTTCATCTTCGGGATCAAGATGCTCGGCTCTCCCGCGACCGCCCGCACGGGCAACTTCGTCTCCGCGGTGGGCATGCTGCTGGCGGTGGTGGTCACCATGCTCGCGAGCGGCCTGAGTTACCTCTGGATAGCCGTAGGGCTCCTCATCGGCACGGCGGTCGGCGCGGTGTCGGCCTACCGCGTGCCGATGACTGCCATGCCGGAGATGGTGGCCCTCTTCAACGGCTTCGGAGGACTCGCGAGCCTCCTCGTGGGCTGGGCGGAGTTCCGCCGCGGCGAGGCGACGGGCCTGGGTCCTGAAACGGCCACCGTGCTCGCGATCCTCATAGGAGGAGTCACCTTCACGGGCAGCATGATCGCCTGGGGCAAGCTCTCCGAGAAGATGAGCTCCAAGCCCTGGCTCTTCAAAGGGCAGGGCGTGCTCAACGCCGCGCTCATGGTCGTCTCCCTGGCCGCCGGCACGGTCATGGTGCTCCACCTCGGGCCTCCCGAGGCGGCGACCTGGGCTCTCTACTCCGTGATCGGCCTTTCCCTCGTGCTCGGAGTGCTCGCCGTGGTG
>JAEWSV010000532.1 GCA_023398155.1 Spirochaetota bacterium | reverse complement strand
CTCCTGATCTTCGCGGGTATCGTCGCTCGTCTGCCCACCGCTCTCTGGGAACTCGGCCAGAAGGTGCAGAACCGGGAGCTCAACCCTGTCTTCGTGATCGTCGTCTTCGCGATGTTCGCGGCGATCGTGGCGCTCGTGGTGTTCGAGCAGCAGGGCCAGAGGAAGATTCCGGTCCACTACGCCAAGCGCGTGGTCGGGCGGAAGATGTACGGCGCCCAGAACACGTACATACCCTTCAAGATCAATCCGTCGGGCGTCATCCCGGTCATCTTCGCCTCGTCGATCCTGACCTTCCCGCTCCAGATCGCGTCGAGCGTCGGCGGGAACGTTAAGTGGCTCGCCGCGGTGGCGCATTTCCTGCAGCCGCACGGACTCTGGTACAACGTGTTCTACACCCTGCTCATCGTGTTCTTCGCGTACTTCTATACGCAGGTGACGCTCAATCCGATGGAGATCGCCAAGAATATCCGCGAGAACGGCGGTTCCATTCCCGGCATCCGAACCGAGCGCATTGAGCAGTACATGATGGGCATCCTCAACAGGATCATCCTGCCGGGTTCGTTGTACCTCGCGGTGATCGCGGTGTTGCCCACCATCATCCAGACGTTGTTCAAGTTTCCGTCGTCCATCTCCTACCTGATGGGCGGCACCTCGCTCCTCATCCTGGTCGGCGTGGACTTGGATACGATGAGTCAGGTCGAGGCGTTGCTGAAAATGCATCACCATGAAGGCTTGACCAAGAAAGGTAAGATCCGCGCACGGAACCTTTAGTTCGTCGGTGCGGGAGTACGGTTTTCGCCGGTGCCGCTTTTCGGGACCGCCCTTCGGGGCCTTCCTTTAGGGCGGCGCCACTAGGCGAAATCCATGAAATTCGTTTTAATGTCCGGACGGGTCGACGCCCACCCCTTTGTACGAGACGTCGGTTCGGAACGGTCAATCGGATTGGAAGGGAGAGAGTAGGATGAAAGTCCGAACGAGCGTGAAGCCCATCTGCGATAAATGCAAGGTCATCAAGCGGAACGGCATTATCCGCATCATTTGCCAGAACCCCAAGCACAAGCAGCGACAGGGTTGAGGAGGTAAACCGCAATGGCACGTATAGCGGGAGTAGACCTCCCCAACAAGCACGTCAATATCGCGCTTACGTACATCTACGGTATCGGCCGTTCGAGCGCCGATGCGATTTGCGAGAAGTCCAAAGTCGATCCGATGCGGATGATGAACGATCTATCGCAGGAAGAGCTCAGCGAGCTCCGTCAGCTCATCGAGAATGAGTACAAGGTGGAGGGTCGCCTCCGCACGGAGATCGCCCTCAACATCAAGCGGCTCATGGACATCGGTTGCTATCGCGGCCTTAGGCACCGTAAGGGACTGCCCGTACGCGGTCAGCGGACGCGCACGAACGCGCGCACGCGGAAGGGCAAGAAGAAGACGGTCGCCGGGAAGAAGAAGTAGGCGGAGGTAGGTAAACCGTGGCTGAAGCTAAGACGAAGAAGCGGAAAGAGAAGAAATCCGTATACGAAGGGAACGTCTATATCCAGGCGACGTTCAATAACACGATCGTCACGATCACCGATCTCATGGGCAACGCGCTCTCTTGGGCCAGCTCGGGAGGCCTCGGGTTCCGTGGCGCCAAGAAATCCACCCCGTTCGCCGCTCAGACGGTGACCGACACCGCCGCCCAGAAGGCCCTCCAGTACGGCCTCCGCGAGGTGCACGTGTTCGTGAAGGGGCCGGGCATCGGTCGCGAATCGGCGATCCGTCAGCTCGGCGCCCTCGGTATCAAAGTGAAGTCCATCAGCGACGTCACTCCGATCCCGCACAACGGCTGCCGGCCCCGCAAGACGCGGCGCATCTGAGAGGGGAGAAGAAGAGTATGGCACGATATACGGGACCGGTTTGCCGGCTTTGCCGCACCGAACAGAAAAAGCTTTTCCTCAAGGGCGATCGCTGCAAGAGCGATAAGTGCCCGATCAACCGCAAGCGCCCCGCACCGGGTAAGGATCCCAAGGCCCGGACCGGCAAGCGGTCCGACTACGGACTACAGCTGCGCGAGAAGCAGAAGCTCAAGAGGATCTACGGAATGCAGGAAAAGCAGTTCGTTCTCTTCTTCGAGCGCGCGCTCCGCATGCCCGGCATCACCGGCGAGAACCTCTTCATGTTGCTCGAGCAGCGCTTGGACAACGTGGTGTATCGCATGCGCTTCGCGACCAGCCGGGCCCAGGCGCGGCAGTTCGTCCTGCATGGCCATTTTATGGTCAACGGCAAGGTCGTTGACGTTCCTTCATTCCTGGTGAAGCCGAACGACGTCATCGAGGTCAAGGATTCCAGCAAGAGCTTCGTCTTCATCAAGGAAGCTCTCAAGGAATTCGGGAAAGCGGGCGTCATGCCGTGGCTCCAGCTCGATCCCGACGCCATGAAGGGAACGTTCCTCGCGATACCGCGCCGCAGCGACGTCACGGACCTCGCGGACATCAAGGAACAGATGGTCGTCGAGCTCTATTCGAAATAAGGAGTCCCAATGGCCCGAAAGAACCTGCTTAAAGGATTCAAACGTCCGAAAGGCATCACCTTTGAGCACGGCGAGCTCAACCCGGACTACGGGAAGTTCATCGCCGCCCCCTTCGAACCAGGTTTCGGGACGACGGTCGGCAATACCTTGCGCCGGGTTCTCCTTTCCTCGATCCAGGGCTACGCCATCACGGCGGTCAAGATCACCTCGTACGACGCGGAGGGAGTACCCCATGTCGTATCGAGCGAGTTCGAGACCATTCCGAATATCGTGGAGGATACGCTCGAGGTCATAAACAACCTCAAGCAGATCCGCCTCAGGTTGCCCGATGAAGTCGAGCAGGAGACGTTGCTCTTTGAATGGAAGGGGCAGTGCGAGGTCTCGAGCGACGATCTGGCTCGTCCGGGACAGCTCGAGGTCCTGAGCCTCGGCCGCCACGTGATGACGCTCATGGCGGATGCGCGCGTGGAGTTCGAGGTCCAAGTAGACCTCGGCCGCGGATACGTACCCTCCGAGGTCAACGAGAAGTATATCGAAGTCATCGGGACCATCCCCATGGACGCGATCTTCTCGCCGGTCAAGAAGGTGAAATACGCCGTTGAGCCGACGCGCGTCGGACAGCGGAGCGATTACGACAAGCTCGTGCTGGAGGTCTGGACCGACGGTACGATCAAGCCGGAGGATGCGCTCGCGGAGGCGGCGAAGATCGCGAAGGACCACTTCTCGGTTTTCATCAATTTCGATGAGAGCGATCTTGGCGCCGACGAGGACCTCGACGAGGACGATGAGCGGATCAGGCAAATACTCAACACTCCGGTGGAAGAGTTGGAGCTGTCCGTGCGTTCCTCGAATTGCCTCAAGAACGCCAACATCAAGACCATCGGGGAGCTGACCCGGAAGACTGAGGACGACATCGCCAAGACGAGGAACTTCGGAAAGAAGAGCCTCCAGGAGATCAAGGAGAAGCTCAAAGAGTGGAACCTCGGTCTCGGAATGAGCGATTACAGCGTCCTTAAGAATGCGGTGAAACTTACGCCGGAAAAGGAAGAAGAAGATGAAGCATAAGATCGGCTTTAACCGCCTGGATCGTTCGGCGGCGCACCGGAAGGCCCTTCATCGCAGCATGGTCACGTCCCTCTTCAGACACGAGAGAATCACGACGACCAAGGCGAAGGCCCTCGAGGTCCGTCGGACCGCTGAGAAGATGATCACCCGCGCCAAGGAAGACTCGGTGCACAATCGTCGCCTGATCGCGCGCCGTATCTACGACGACGGCGTAGCGGCGAAGCTCTTCACCGATATCGCCCTCCGCATGAAGGATCGTCCGGGCGGCTACACCCGGATCGTGAAGCTCGGCGAACGCGCCGGCGACGCGACCGAGATGGTCCTCCTGGAGCTTGTTGACTACAAGTTTGAGGTCAAGGCTAAGAAGGGCGCGAAAGCTGAAAAGAAGGCCCCCAAGGAAGAGGCGAAGAGCGCTTCCGGAAAGAAAGAGAGCGGCAAGAAGGCAACTGCCAAGAAGGCGGATGCGAAGGCGACCGCTGAAAAGAAGTCACCTGCCGCGAAAAAGAGTCCGGCGAAGACGAAGCCTGCCCCGGCGCCCGAAAGCGTCGAGGCCAAGTAAGGGGAGGCCCGGAAATGTCCAAGGCGCACAGAGGTAAAGGCATCCGAGAGCTCTCGGCCCACGGTCGGGGCACTTGCCCGGTTTGCAAGCGCGACAACGTCAAGGTTCTCTATGAACAGGAGATCGCGGGCGCGAAGGTCAAGATCTGCAAGACCTGCAAGGCGGCGATCACGAACGGAAAAGCAGTCTAAGGCGTACTCGCCGCGACTAATGAAGCCGACCGGAAATCTTCCGGTCGGTTTTTTTATTCCAAACGGGCTCATTTTGTTAAATAAATATGCAGCCGCAGCGGCTTTGTATGCAAAAATGGTGAATAAACTCATTGACAACGAAAAATGTGCTGCGTATAGTCAAGTATTGATTAAAAGCTTCATATGTAGGGATTTTGTTTCGCTTTTTCGAAGGGAGTTTCCCGTTTTCCATGGTGAAGGACGGGTATTGTTCGAGACGGGGGAAAAGATGAAAAG
>JAEWSV010000458.1 GCA_023398155.1 Spirochaetota bacterium | reverse complement strand
GCCGATGGTCTCGCCGTACAGTGCCCGGGTCTTGGGGGTGATGGCCCGCTCCCAGGCGTCAAAGTCCTTCGGGTCCACGAAGGTGACCTTGTTGCCCATCTTGCTCAGGGTGTACGTGAACTGGGTGACCGTCCCTCCGTAGAGATGCGTGCTCGAAACCACCTCGTCTCCCGGTTCCAGGAGCGTGAGGAGGGCGACGAGCTGGGCCGCCATGCCGCTCGCGGTGGCCACGGCCCCCGTGGCGCCCTCCAGGCTCGCCACGCGTTCCTCCAGCACCGCCGTCGTCGGATTGCTGATACGGGAATAGATGTGGCCGTACTGCTTCAGGTCGAAGAGTTCCGCCGCGTGGTCCGCGTCGAAGAAGACGAAGGACGAGGTCTGGTGGATGGGAAGGGCGCGGGAACCGTGTTGGGGATCCGGCACTTGGCCGGCGTGGACCATGCGGGTCTCGAAGCCGAAGGTCCTCGAATCGTTCTTGTTGGTCGCCATAGCGTTTATACCACGAGGCGGGTCTTGCGGACGCCGCCCTCCAGGGTGGTCGTGTCGCCGACGTCCTGGCCCGTCTCCCAGGCCTTGAGGACGCGCCGCATGATCTTTCCGCTGACCCTGGTCTTGGGTAATTCCTCCAGTATTTCGATCTCCTTGGGATAGGCGTGGGCTGACAGCCGCGTCTTCACGAATCGCTTGATTTCTTCCCCGAGTTCCGGACTCGGCTCCGCGCCCTGGCGGAGGATGACGAAGGCTTTCACGACGGAGCCGCGGATCGGGTCAGGCTTGCCGATCACCCCGGCCTCCGCCACCGCGGGATGCTCGATGAGGGTGCTCTCCACCTCGAAGGGGCTGACCTTCTCCCCGCTCGCGGTGATGAGGTCGTCGCCGCGGCCCTGGAAGAAGACGTACCCTTCCTCGTCCACGTAGGCCGAGTCGCCCGAGAGGTAGTAGCCTGAGATGGCAAAGTAGGAATCGAACTTGGCCCGGTTGTTCCAGACGGCCTTCATGAGCGATGGCCAGGGTGTCCGCACGGCGAGCTGCCCGACCGTCCGCGGCGGAACGGGCCGGCCCGATTCGTCCAGGATGGCCACCTCGATGCCGGGGAAGGGCCGCCCCATCGACCCCGGTTTGATGGGCTCTCCGGGGAGGTTCACCACGAGCTGGGCGCCGGTCTCCGTCATCCACCAGGTGTCGTGGATCCGCGTCCCGAAGGCTTGTAAACCCCAGTGCACGAGCTCCGGATTGAGCGGTTCGCCGACGGAGAGGATGTGGCGCAGGGAGGACAGGTCGAAGGGAGTACGCGCGTCGTCGCCCGCGGCTAGGAGCATGCGGAAGGCGGTCGGCGCGCTGTACCAGACGGTCACCCGGTGCTTCTCGATCAATCCGTACCAGCTTTCCGCGTCGAAGCGGCCGCCGTTGACGAGGATGGTGGCCCGGTTGAGCCAGGGCGCGAAGATGCCGTAAGACGAACCGGTCACCCAGCCGGGATGGGCCGTGCACCAGTACACGTCGTCCTCGCGGAGGTCCAGGACCCATTTTCCGGTCAGGTACTGCTGGACCATGGCCCGGTGTGCGTGGAGTATGCCCTTGGGCTTCCCGGTGGACCCCGAGGTGTAGTGGATGATGAGCCCGTCATCTCCGTCCACCCAGACCGTGTCGCCGCCGTCCGCGGCCCCGGCCGCTCCGGCAGCCTCCGCCGCGCCTCCGGCAACCGCCGCCTCCGCCGCCCGGAATTCCCGGAGCAAGTCCAGGGTACCCTCGGCGGGCTCGAAGGGCTGCGGGCGGCCCTCTTCGGTCGGGAAGGGCTCGCTCAGGAGGAAGACCTTTTCCAGGTCGGGGAGGTCGGCGCGGGGAACGCGGGCGAAGAGTTCCGGATCGGTGATGAGGAATCGGGCGCCGCAGTCGGCCATACGGTCGCGGAGGGCGTCGGCGTAGAAGGCCTCAAAGAGGGGGCCCGCGATCCCCCCCGCCTTGATGATGCCGAGGAGGCCCGCGTAGAGCTCGGGGATCTTCGGCAGGAAGATGAAGACCCGGTCTCCCGTTCGGAGACCGTGCCTCCGTAGAAGGCGGGCATAGCGGTCTGACCGCTCCTTCAGCCGGCGGAAGGTCCAGGTGAAGGCGCGTTGGCCGTCGTCGTAGATGAGCGCCGTCTTGTCGCCGAAACCTTCCTCCACGTGGCGATCCACCGCCTCGTGGGCCAGGTTTAGTTTGCCGGTCCGCGACCAGGAGAGCTCGGCCTCTGCGCGATCCCAGGGGGAGCCGTTCCGGGCGGCCTCGTAGTCGGAAAGGTTGTGGGGGCCGGCGTCCGGCTCCAGTATCGCGCTCATGGACCCTCCTTATAGGACGAATTCCAGTTCCCGCTCGCGATGCGTGTTCAGGTTGAGGAGCTCGAGGATTTCGACTTTGATCCTTCCGAGGTCCGCGTCGCCCCGCGATCGGGGACGCTCCTGCTCGATGGAGAACTCTCCTGACAGCGTTCCGGGCTGGCCTCGCAGCACCAATATCCGGTCGCAAAGGTAGAGCGCCTCGTCGATGTCGTGGGTCACGAGGATGATGGTCGATTTCGCCTCGCGCCAGATTTCCAGGAGGACGTCCTGCAGCTGCATGCGGATGAAGGCGTCCAGGGCGCCGAAGGGCTCGTCCAGGAGCAGGAGTTTCGGCGAGGTCGCCAAGGTTCTGGCGAGCGAAGCCCGCTGGGCCATACCGCCCGAGCACTCCTTGGGAAAGTGCTCTTCGTAGCCGGAGAGCCCGACTTTTTCTATCCAATGCGCGGCCTGGGCGTCCCGCTCGCTCCGCGGTAATGAGCGGCCGTGGAGGCCGAATTCCGCGTTTCCCCGGACGGTGAGCCACGGCATGAGCCGGGGTTCCTGGAACACGAGGGCGACGTTCGGCGTGAGGCCCGTAACCGCGTTCCCGTCCAGGGTGACCGTTCCGGCCGCGCGGTCCAAGCCCGCGATAACGCGAAGGAGGGAGCTCTTGCCGCAGCCGGAGGTCCCTAGGATCCCGACGATTTCTCCCGCGGCTACGCGGAGGGTGAGATCCTTGAAAGCCTGTTTCCCGTTCGGGAAGGTCCTCGTCAGGTCGCGTATCTCCAGCATTCAGGGTTTCTCCCGCACCGTATCCCTCCAGGAGAGGGCTTTCTTTTCCAACAAGACGAGGACTGCGTCGCTGGCTTTCCCCAAAACGGCGAAGAGGATGATGCTCGCGATGATCATGTCGGTCCGGGAGATGTTCCTGCCGTAGTCGAGGAGGAACCCGAGCCCCCGGCTCGCGCCGATGAGCTCGGCCGCGACCACGAACATCCATCCCAACCCCAGGCCGCTGCGGACCCCCGTCAGGAAGGAGGGCAGGGCCGCCGGCAGGACGATGCGCCGCACGACGGCCGCGGAGTCGAGGCCGAAGATCCGGCCGACCTCAACCAGCTTTCGGTCCACGCCCTGGAAACCAGCCACGAGGTTCAGGTAGATCGGGAAGAACACCCCCACTGCGATGAGCGACACCTTGGAGGTTTCGCCTATCCCGAGCCAGACCAGGAAGAGCGGCACCCAGGCGAGCGAGGGGATGGCCCTGAAGGCCTGGACCAGCGGATCCGCCAGACGGAGCGCGAGGGCGCTCATGCCGGTGAGGGATCCGAGCCCTACCGCGCCGAGGAGGCCGAGCAGGAAACCCAAGCCGAGCCGGCCGCCGGTAGCGCCGAGATGATCCGCCAAGGAACCGTCTTTCCAGGAATCTGCCAGGAAGGCGAGGACGTCGCTCGGCGTCGGCAGAAGGTTGGGCTGCCACCATGCGAGTCTTCCCCCGATTTCCCAGAGCGAGAGGAGGATGAGCGGCAGGGTCAGACCCTGGAGAAAACGCGTCGCTTTCATGGCCGGGCCCTCCCTCGCGCCTTACTTCGCGACCGCGGCCTGGGCGTATTTCGGCCGGATGAAGTCTGCGATGATCGCCTCGACATCGACGTTGGACCGGATCTGGCCGCCCTTGACCAGGATGACCGACGCGGCTTCCAAGGCTTTCTTGAGCTCCTCTCCGGGCACGGCCACCGTGAGGTCCGTCCTCTGCTCAAGCTGGAGCTTCGCCACCTCGGGTTTGATTTTTGCCTCGGCGGCCAGTATGGCGGTCAATTCGGCTTGGTTGGCCCGCGCGTAGGCGCGCGCTTTTTCGTACAGGGCGATGACCTTCTCCACGTAGGCCGGGTACTTTTCCGCGAAATCCTTGCGGACGTTCAGGAGGCCGAAGGTGTTGAAGTCGACGTTGCGGTAGAAGAGGCGCGCGCCGTTCTCCAGTTCCAGGCGGGCCATGTGCGGGTCCAGTCCAGCCCATGCGTCCACCTGCTTGGCGACCAGGGCCGTTGCCCCGTCGCCGTGCTGGAGGGAGACGATCTGGATATCCTGGGCTTTGAGGCCCGCGGTATCCAGGGCGCGCAGGAGGAATATGTAGGGGTCCGTCCCCAGCGTCGCGGCGACCTTCTTGCCTTTGAGGTCCGCGACCTTGGCGATGGGCGAGCCCTCGAGGGTGACGAGCGCGGCCCATTCGGGCTTGCTGTAGAGGTACACCCCGTAGATCGGGTTTCCGTTGGAGCGCGAGATCAATGCCGCGGCGCCCGCGGACGAGCCGAAATCGACCGCGTTGCCGTTCAAGAATTCCAGGGCCCGGTTGGAACCCTGGCTGAGGAGCCATTCGACCTTGATGCCTTCCTTGGCGAACTCGGCCTCGGCCCAACCCTTGGACTTGAGTACCAGTGAGACCGGGTTGTAGGTCGCGTAGTCGAGCCGGATGACCGACGGTTTATCGGCGGCCCAGGCGAACGTCGCCGACGCGAAGGATAATAGGAAAGCGACTACCGGGATTCGTACCTGCATCATGCACCCCTTTATGTTCATGAGTGTTATGGTCAGGTACAGTAGTAGCTGAAGCCGATTCTATTGTCAAGCTAGTCTATAGAAATAGTAATAATTAAATTCACTCGGACCATTTCCTGATGAGGAAGGCAGCCAAGGACTCCAGGTGTTCTTGGTCGGTTTCATCGAACCTGCCCTTTTCCGGGCTGTCGATGTCGAGCACCCCGAAGAGGCGGCCGTCCCTCGCCAAGGGGAGGACGATCTCCGATTCGCTCGCGCCGTCGCAGGCGATGTGGCCGGGGAAACTGCGCACGTCGTCCACGCGCTGGGTGGTGAGGGTTCGGGCCGCCGCCCCGCAAACGCCTTTGGCGAGCGGTATGCGCGTGCAGGCGACTAAACCCTGGAAAGGGCCCAGCTGCAGCTCTTGGCGGGCCTCGTTCCAAAGGTAGAAGCCGACCCAGTTCGTCCGATCCAAGGTCTGCTTCAGGAGGGCCGACAGGTTGGAAAGGTTGGAGACCAGGGGCAGGTCGTCCTCCCAGAGGCTCTCGGCCTGGGCCAGGATTATCTCGTAATCCTTTTCCTTATCTCCCGAGGTCGTAGTCACCGCGAACATAGTAGCTCCTTCGGCAGGGACGCCGTCTACTCCCACTTGAACAGGATCGAACTTACGATGAGGAAGAGGACGGTGAGGCCCGCGAGCACGGCGAGGTTCGGCGCGATCTGGGCCAGCCCGGCGCCGTCCAGCATGATTTTCCGCGCCGCGTCCGTAAAATGGGTCAGCGGGAAGGCCATCGCGATCTTCCGCAGGATGGGCGGACTGCCTTCCAGGGAGAAGAAGACGCCGGAGAGGGCGATCATGGGGAAGGTCACCAGGTTGAGCATCCCGCCCGCCAGTTCCTCGCTCCGCATGCGGGAGGCGAAGACGAGGCCGAGCGAGATCATGCAGAGTATGCCGGCCGTGGTCAGGAGGAGGAGGTTCAGGTAGCTTCCCCGCATCACGAAACGGAGGGCCAGGTTCGTTCCCGCGTAGACGAAGACGGAGGTCAGGAGGACGATGACGAGGCGGCTCGCGGCTTGGGCGCTCACGAAGTTGAGGGCGTGGACCGGGGTGGCCTTGAGCCGCTTGAGGACGCCGTTCTTTCGGTAACGCACGATGACGTAGCCCACGCCGAAGAGGCTGGAGAACATCATGTTCATGCCGATCACGCCCGGCACGAGCCAGTCGACGTAACGGGTCGGCCTTCCGGTGACCGTCTTCTGCGTGAACGCGCCGGCCGGTTGAGCGGCCGCGCCGGCCGCGTCCGCGGCGCGGGCCTGGGCCCCCTCCTGGGCGGTGAAGAGTTCCCGCGCGAGGCGGCTCTTGGACGATTCCTCGTTCGTCGCGTACTCGCGGGAATCGAAGTCCAATACGAAGTCCAGCTGGTGCCGTTCGAGTTTCCGCAGGGCGTCTTCCGCGTTTGCGTAGGGAATGGCCTGCGCCTGCTCCATGGAGACGAGTCGAACCGAAGGATCGATCGTCCCGACCACGCCGACCTTGAAGACCTTATCTTCTCCGCCGGAGAAGGCGAAGGCGAGGCCGAACACGATGAAGACGGGGAAGAACAGGTTCCAGAGGAAGGTCCCCCGGTCCCGCACGAACTCCATTGAACGCGCCTTGAACATGGCAGCGAATTGCCTTGCGATCATTCGATTATCCTTCTTTACGTACGCAGCGAGCTGCCGGTGAGCTTGATGAACAGGTCTTCCAGGTTCGGCTTATGGATGGACAGCCCTTCGAGGTTTACCTTCGCGGCAAGGAGGTCCTTGAGGCTCTTGTCCAGCGCGCTCGTCTGAAGTTCGATGGAATCCTCATGGACCGTGAGGCCCGCAAACCCCTCC
>JAEWSV010000369.1 GCA_023398155.1 Spirochaetota bacterium | reverse complement strand
GGTCTCGCCCTTCCGTACACGGAAAAGACCGTTAAGCTTTTCGAAGCCCGCCGTGCGGAGATCGAGGCGCGGAAGGCCGAAAAGCGGCAGGATGCGGCTTCTTTGAAGGCGCAGCTGGAAGCGCTCGAAGTCGTCATCTCGATGCCCGCCGGCGCCAACGGCAAGCTGTACGGCGCCGTCACGAGCCAGACCGTCGCGGACGAGTTGGCAAAGAAGAATTTCAAGGTCGAACGGAAGCGCATCGAACTGCCCGGCAACTCCTTCAAGAGCGTCGGTAAGTACCGGGTGCACGTGAAGCTGTACGAGAACGCGGTCGCCGAGATCGCGATCGCGGTACAGGCCCAGAGCGGTAAGCACGAGGCTCCGGCGAAGGCAGCCGCTCCGGTCGCCGCGCCCGCTCCCGCTCCCGCAGAAGCTGCTCCCGCCGTCGAAGCCGCGCAGGAAGCGGCCGTCGAATCCGACCAGGCCGAATAACGTTCAGGGATGGCCGCGTCGTCGCTCAAGGATCGAGTCCCGCCTCATAACGACGAAGCCGAACAGGCAACGCTCGGAGCGCTCCTCCTGGACGACGACGCGATTTCCGTCGCGATCCGTTACCTGAGACCCGACGATTTTTATTCCAACGCGAATCGTCGGGTCTATCAGGCAATACTTAACCTTTTCAATAAGGGCCGCAAGGCCGATATCATCACCGTCATCGAGGAATTGCGCCAGGAAGGGACGCTAGATTCTTCGGGCGGCCCCGCCTACGTCGCATCGCTCACCTCCGTAGTCCCTACGAGCGCGAACATCGATTACTACGCGCACGTGGTCCAGGACTGCTCCGTTCGCCGCGCCCTTCTCAAGATCGCAGGAGAAATAAGCGCTCGGTCCTTCGACGATTCGAACGAGAGCCGGCTCGTGGTAGAGGAAGCGCAGCGACAGATATTCGAACTCACCGATAACCGACAGACCTTGACGTTCAAGAGCGCCAAGGAAATCATTCCCAAGACGATAGAGGCGATCGAAAAACTCTACAATACCAAAGAAGCGTTTACCGGCGTCGCGTCGGGACTATCCGACCTGGATGCCTTGACCTCCGGATTCCAGAAATCCGAGCTCATCATCATCGGAGCCCGCCCTTCGGTGGGAAAGACCGCGCTCGCCCTGACCATGGCCGCCAACGCGGCCATCAACAACAAGGATCGTAAAGTTCCGACAGCGTTCTTCACGCTCGAGATGTCCGATATGGCGCTCATGCAGCGCCTCATCGCGAGCGAAGCTCGCATCAACTCGGAAAACATCCGCACCGGCTTACTCAAGCCGAGCGATTTCCATAGCCTCATGGAGGCCGCAGGCCGTATTTACGACGCGCCGCTCTACATCGTCGACATGCCGAACATGAAACTCCTCGATCTCCGGGCCCAGGCGCGTCGTCTGCGCGCGCAGCAGAAGGTCGAGATCATCTTCATCGACTACCTGACCCTCATCAGTTCAGAAAATTATGATCTGCCCCGTCATGAGCAGATCGCCGAGATATCCCGGTCGCTCAAGAGTCTCGCGCGCGAGCTCGACGTGCCGGTCGTCGCGCTTTCGCAGGTGCGCCGCGACGCGGAAGGAAAGCGGCCGACACTCTCGGACCTACGCGAATCGGGCTCCATCGAGCAGGATGCCGACGTCGTGATGTTCCTCCACCGCGAGCGGGAAACCGAACGGAAGACCAGCGATGAGCGGTCAAAGTCCATCCCAACCGAGCTCATCATCGCTAAGCAGCGTAACGGACCGGTCGGAACCGTGGACATCGTATTCCTACCGAGCTACACGAAATTCGAATCGCTCAGCCGTGCGGGATCTTGAACGATGGGTTACACTTTGGTGAGGGAGGACTCATGGCTTTCGCGAATGACTATGATTTCGATCTTTTAGTGAACGAGGCGGAGAAGCTCGTCCTCGCCGAACTCGAAGGGCAGCTTGCTTCCCGTGAGAGCGAAAAGATATGCCTTTGCGAGGATTGCGTACTCGACATGGCTACCTTTGCCCTCAATGCGGTAAAACCGCTCTATCGCGTCTCTCTCCTGGGATCGCTCTACGCGGCCCATGCGATGGATGAGGCCGCCTATGCGGAAACCGTGCGGAAAGCCGTTTCGTCTGCCATCGACAAGGTAAAGGCGAACCCATCCCACGATTGAGGGTAGGGGACGGGCGATGTCCCGCCCCTTTTCCTTTCAGCCTACCGGATGGGACCGCTCAGGCGCTTTCCGTTCCGTTCCATCTCCCAACCGTCCTCGTAGATTCTGAGGACCGCAGTAGCTTTACCCGAATCGATTTCGTGCCAAGCTATCCCGCCGTCCGAATCGACGACGATGAAGCGATCATCGCCAGCCGTGACGCGTAGGGGCAGGGCGTCGGTTCTCTCGAATAGGGTCAAGGATCCATCGCGGATAAGCGTGGCCCCCTCGCCTCCGAGCGTCGTGGCGACGGCGTCGCCGCTTTCGGCGATGGATGCCTCAACGTCCTCCGCCCGGTATAGGGCGATCGACCTGGTAACGAGCGGAGAAGCGGAGTCGAGGCGAACGAGAGTAGTTTTCGGCCCCGCGCTATCCGCGTCGGCGATGATCGCATAGATAGAGCCGCTCATCCCTCGATATAGGCGCACGACGGCGGTTCCCTCTACCTCGATCGGGGCGGTCTCTCCCGTCACGCTGTTTATGGACAACAGCGGCACGTGGGGAGCGAAAGCGCGGCTTTTCCCCGCGAGTACGCTCGTATCGGCGTTGAGGACCGCATCGAGGATGCCGAGGGATGCGAAGGAGAAGACGGTTTCCCCGCTCGCGAGCGACGCGATGGTGATGGCGCCGGCGGCGTCGAGGAAGAGTACGCGATTTCCGAGTACGGAAGCGGAACGGTACGGAACGCCGGTGCGTATATCCAAGTCGCGGTCCGAGCCGCCCTGTACGTAGAGGACCGGCGCAGCGCTTCCGTCGCTGTGCCAGAGCAAAAAGACTTCCTCGACGCCGGGGGCGGGAGCGGCGATGACGCGGTCCTCGCCGTGTCCTTCGACCCGTAGTAAAGCTACCCCGTCTTTGAAAGCCGATTCATCGGCGGGAAAGAGATATCTATTCTTCTCGGCCACCGCGAGGAGCGTTTTTCCCGCGACCGCGGCGTCTTCCACGCGCACCGCCCGTCTATCCGTATAGACGAGGGCCGAGCCGGTTTTAGCGTCTATAGTCGCGCTCCTGCCGTCGCGCGTTCCGAAATAGATGGCCCCTCCAG
>JAEWSV010000262.1 GCA_023398155.1 Spirochaetota bacterium | reverse complement strand
GGTCTCGGGAGGACTCGTCGTGCCGGTTTTCGCCTCCTCCGGGGGGAGCGACATGAAGGTCGCCGACGAACGCGCCTTGGCCGTGCTCCGCGACCTGTATCCGGACAGAAAGCTCGTGCCCGTAGACGGCATGAGGATCATCAAGGGAGGCGGCAACGTGCATTGCATCACCCAGCAGATACCGGCCGCCGGAGGCGCATCGTGAGGAAGGTACGTGTAGCCGCGGTCCAACAGGCCTGTTCGTGGGACCGGGACGCGAATATCAAGAAGGCCGAGGCCTTCGTGCGCCGCGCGGCGGCCGAGGGGGCGAACGTCGTCCTCCTCCAAGAGCTCTTCGAGACGCCCTATTTTTGCCAAAAGGAAAAGCCCGAGTATTTCGGCCTGGCTACGGAAGTCGGGGCGAATCCCGCCATCCTCCATTTTAGCCGCGTCGCCGAGGAACTCGGCGTCGTCATTCCGGTGAGCTTCTTCGAGCGCGCCGGGCGCGCCCGCTACAATTCCATCGCCGTGATCGACGCGGACGGAAAGGCGCTCGGCGTGTATCGGAAGAGCCATATCCCCGACGGGCCCGGCTACGAGGAGAAGTACTACTTCAATCCCGGAGACCTCGGCGCCAAGGTTTGGCGTACGCGATACGGGACCATCGGCGTGGGCATCTGCTGGGATCAGTGGTACCCTGAACTCGCGCGCGCCATGGTCCTCCAGGGGGCGGAAATACTGCTATACCCCACGGCCATAGGCTCAGAACCTCAGGACGCGACCATAGATTCCATGGAGCATTGGCGGACGGTCCAACGGGGGCACGCGGGGGCGAACCTGGTGCCGGTTGTGGTCGCGAACCGGGTCGGGACCGAGGCCATAGACGATTCGAGGATCACGTTCTACGGTTCCAGCTTCATCGCCGACGAACGGGGCGCCCTCGTGGCCCAGGCGGACCGGACGGCGGAAACGGTCCTCGTCCACGAATTCGACCTGGACGCGATAGAGACGACCCGCTCCTCCTGGGGCATCTTCAGGGACCGGCGGCCGGACGTATACGGCGCCCTCCTATCCTACGACGGCGCGCGCCGCCACATCGGCGCGGAAGGCGTGCATTGATGGCGTGGTCGGCAAAAGACTCGGACAAGCTCTACGGCGTTTCCAAATGGGGATCGGGCTATTTCGCGGTGGACCAAGAAGGGTTCATCACCGTCTCGCCCCTGAAGGACGGCGCGGCCATCCGCATCGCGGAAGTGGTGGAAGAGGCGAAGAAGCGAGGTCTGCACCTCCCGCTCCACATCCGGTTCCAAGATATCCTGGAAGACCGGGTGCGGCGCATCAACGAGGCGTTCGCTCAGGCCATCGCCGAGTCGGGATACAAGGGCTTCTATCGGGGCGTCTTCCCGGTGAAGGTCAACCAGATGCGGGAAGTCGTGGAGACCCTCATGGACGCCGGGGCACCCTTCGGCCTCGGCATTGAGGCGGGCAGCAAGCCCGAACTCCTCCTCGCCCTCTCCCTCCACAAGGACGGAGAGCGCCTCCTCATCTGCAACGGGTACAAGGACGACGAGTTCCTCCGTTTCGCCCTCCTCGGGCGTAAGCTCGGGAAGAAGGTCGTGGTCGTCGCTGAAAAACTGGAGGAGATCAAGTCGCTCATCGACGTCTCCAAGGACATCGGCGTGCGGCCCCTCATCGGCATCCGCATAAAACTCGCCACGCGGAGCTCGGGCAAGTGGGCCACTTCCTCCGGGGACGCGGCCAAATTCGGCCTCTCCACCGTAGACCTCTTGGAAGCCGTCCGGCTCCTGGACGAGGCGGGTATGAAGGATTGCGTGAGCCTCCTCCATTTCCACATCGGAAGCCAGATCCCCGACATCCAGGTCGTCACCCGCTCGGTGCGCGAAGGCGCCCGCTTCTACGCGAAGCTCGCCCGCATGGGATGCCCCATCGAATACGTGGACGTGGGCGGCGGACTCGGGGTCGACTACGACGGGAGCCGGAGCGCGGTGACTTCCTCCGCCAACTATAGCCTGCGCGAGTACGCGAACAGCATCGTCTACGGCATCATGGACGTCTGCGACGAGGAACGGGTGAAGCATCCGACCCTCGTTTCCGAAAGCGGCAGGGCGCTCGTCGCCCACCATTCCATGATCGCGGTGGAAGCCTTCGGCAAAATAGCGAAACTCAACACGATGAAGTCCTTGCAGGTGCCCAAGAACGCGCCGAAGGTGGTCCGCGACATCCTGGAGGTAAAGGAAACGGTGGATGCCGGACACTACGACGAGGCCTTCCACGACCTCGTCTTCTATCGCCAGCAGGCTATGAGCCTCTTCGATCTTGGATACTTGGACTTGCAGGCGCGCGCGGTGGTGGAATCCCTGTCATGGGAGATCATCGCGGAGATCGCGGGCCACTACGAGACCCGCATCCGCATGAGCGAGGAGATGCGGGAACTCGTCGCCTCGATCAAGGACCAATACCTGCTCAATTTCTCCGTGTTCCGGTCCCTTCCGGACGCCTGGGCGCTGGACCAGCTCTTCCCGATCACGCCGCTTCAGCGCCTGAATGAGGAGCCCGCGGCCAAGGGGACGATCGTCGACATCACCTGCGACTCGGACGGCAAGGTGGACGCCTTCATCGGCGATGCCGACTGTGTCGGCGAGCGCGAGTACCTCTGGTTCCACGAATTCGACGGTAACCCGTACTATATGGGCTTCTTCCTTACCGGCGCCTACCAGGACACCCTCGGCGACATGCACAACCTCTTCGGCCGCATGGACGAGGCCCACGTTCTCCTGGATAGCGACGAGGATTCGGGATGGTACATCGACGAGACGATCGAGGGGGACACCATCCGGGAGGTGTTGGAGGAGAACGAGTACGCGGCAGCCGAGCTCGTGCGTTCGATGAAGATCCAGATCGAGCAGGCCATCAAGGCCGACGTGGTGAAGCCGAACGAGGGCATGCGCATCCTCGGCGAGTACGAGGC
>JAEWSV010000143.1 GCA_023398155.1 Spirochaetota bacterium | reverse complement strand
GTTCTCCTTCCGGCTTCCTTCTCGACGGCCGCCCGCTCGTCCACGGCGAGGAGGCCGACGAGGTGGCGCGCGCCTTCCATCAGGTGATTCGCCTCGAAGGCCGCCGTCGCGGCCTCGTACGATTCGCGCATCGTTTCCAAGGCTCCGCTTTCAATCGCCTTATCGGATCTCGCGTCGGAGGTCGGCGACGCGGCTGCCGCGACGGTCGCGTCGGTCGCGTCGGAGCCCGCGAGAGCCGCGTCGGAGCCCGCGGTGGCCGTGGCCGTTCTCGACTCAGCCGAAGACGGAGCGGTTTCCCCGGCGGAGGGGACCGGGGCATGCGGAGGAAGAGCGGCGCAAGATGTAGCCAGGAAGAAGATCGAGAGCGAAAGGCCGAGGCCGCGTCGACCGCCCCTCATTCCTTCCACGAGATCTCCCAACGCACCGGCGTCTTGGAAGAGAGGAGGTCGGCCACGGGGGACTCGTACGCGGCGGTACGCGTCGACGCAGTCACGGTTCCGAGGGAACTTTCGGGAATACCGGGCGTCTTCACCTTGAGATTGATCGAATAATCCTTGAATACGGTCACCACGAGGCGCTCCAGGTCCGGATCGAGGCTCCCGCCGCCCTCAGCGAGCTTCAGGGTCAGTTTCCGCGTAGAGCCGTCCGCGGAGAAGGAAGCTGAACGGCCGGTCGCGTCCAGGAACGTGATGAGGGAGGTCGGGTTGGCGAAGGCGAGGACAGCCGAGACGACGAGGTCGGTTTCAGTCTCCTTGGACGAAAAACTCGTAAGCGTGAGCCCGTTCACGCGGGCGACGGTCCGTTCAAAATCCCCCCTTCCCACCGGAAGGGGCAACCACGCCTCGTTCCCGTCGAGTTTACCCATCGATTCCACCATACGGGAAATACGGTATTCGAGCGCGATGCTCCCGGAGAGGTCGCCGCGGAACTCCACGGAGGCATCTATGCCGATGCACGAGGAGAGGATCAAGGCGGAGAACGGCACGGCGAGGGCTATACGTCGAAAGAGACTGGGCATCGAACTCTCCTCAATACGCGGGTGCGCGGTCTTTCAGAATTCTTCCGAATAGATGCTGACGTCCTGGATGCGCACCGGAATCTCGTTCTCCACCATCGCGAATGCCTTGGCGAGCACCGATTCTCCGAAGGTCTTGGAATTAGATACGATAGCGCCGCCGATGTGGGCGAAGGAAAGCGAATCCTGCAGGTCCACCTCGGCCGCGCTCATGCGGAATTGTCGTTGGAACTTGTCCTTCACCGACCGGACGATACGCCGCTTGTCCTTGAGGCTCGCCGAATCGGGAACCTCGAACACGAGTTGAATCATGGAAACGACCATCTTCGCTCTTCTCCCTGGACGCGTCGACCCATTCGCGGGCTATACTATACACTATAGTGCACCCTTTGCGAAGCCGTGACCCAGCCCGCCTCCTCATTCCGGCCTGCGTCTTACTGCTCGCCGCACTCCCCGCCTTCGCCGCACCGGACTCCGCAATTCCAGACGCCGCGTTGGAAGGCGCCGCGGCGGGCGCGACGACCGAGGCCGCGGCGGGCGCGGAGGGCGCCGTATCGGAAGCGGATCCCGGCGCGGCGGAAAAGGAAGCCAAGGCGGAATTAGTCGCGCTGGAGCTGGGCGATTCCGACGTCGCCCTCTTCATGACCGGCTCATGGAAGGGCACCTTCTCGGCGTCGGGGGGCTTCGAACTCACCGAACTCGGCACCCATTTCACGTCCGCCGAATCGCCCATCCTCTTCGAGCAGGAAACCGACCTTACCCTGGAGCTCCTCATCCGCGACCGCTGGTTCGTGGAAGCGAGCTTCCTGGACGATTACGACCTCAACACGTACCGCGCGGGCTACCGGGGCATGGAGGGCGAGATCGTCCAGTACGTCGGCGTCGGCAACACCGGCCTAGACTTTCCCGCCTTCCCCTATTTGGATCTCGGCGGCGACGCCCCTAACTCGTTCGGCGTCTACGGCGCCTTCGCTTCCGGCGACGTGCGCGTCCACACGCTCTTCCGGTACGACGCGGCCACGCGCGAGGTGAAGGTCTTCGTGGGCGACCGCGAACGCACTACGACGGACGTAGGAATCGGCGACCGCTTACGGGCTCGTTCCTTCGTCCTTCCCGACGAAGGCCTCGACGCCGCTCCGGTCGTCTATATCGAGGACTCGGGCGGCGCGTTCTCGGGCGACGACGGAAGGAAGTACCGCAAGGCGGCCCCGTCGGAGCACGCCTCTTCCGCGACCTACGGCATCGTGGATCTCTCCGCATCGCCCTCGGGACGCGTGGCGGTGACCTACGCCAAGGGCGGCGACGCCGAGCGATGGGCGACCTCGCTCGGTTCCTATGCATCGAGCGGCTTCCTCAGGCAGGCCCAGGCCGCGTTCTCCGCAGTCGATCCCCATATCGACCTATCCGGCTATCCGCAACCGGGAGACGCCGGCGCCGGAAAGCCCGCAACGATCACGATCGGCGGAACGAAGGCCCTGATCATCTACGAAAAAGGCACCTTCTCACCCTTCGAACGCGGCAACCGCTACGTCGCGCCGGATAATTCCGCGAGCGCGACGGCCTCCGTGGTCCGGCCTTCCACGGGCACGGTCATCGGCGATTATAGCCTCACCGACCTCAAAGATATCGCCCGGCTCGAATTCCCCTCCGGAGCCTCGACCCTGACCGCCTCTCGGGCCATCTATGAGCTCACCCCGTCACGGGGAACGACGGATCGCCGCTCCGTCTATGCCCGCTGGCCGCTACTCTCGGAGGCGCCGGAGATCTACCTGAGCGGAGAACGGGAAACCGCCGCCGACATCGCCATCCGTTTCACCTCCTACGGTGCTTCGGGCGATTACGTCATCGGAACGGACGTCGTTCCCGGCTCGGTGGAGGTGCGGCGAAACGGTTTCGTCGATTCCCTGGCCCATTACGACGAAGAGAGCGGTACGGTCATTCTCCAGAGCCCCGCGCTCGCGAGCGAGATTATCCGCATCTCGTATCTCAAGCGAGCCGACGAGCGGCGTTTCGGTAGCCTCGCCGCCGGTCTCGGCGTCGAGTACGTTCCGGAAGGACCGTTCACCGCGCGCGGCGCCCTCGGCACGCGGTGGAACGTTTCCGGGGAATCTTATTCCGAAAGCGGGGCGACGAATCCGGGCTCCGTGGGCTTGAGCGCGGGCGCCGATTGGAAGTACGAGAACCTCCAGGCCGGCCTCACCGTCGGCCTCACCTACGACCAGCCGGATACCACGGGCCTCTACCGGGTCGCCGGCATGGAAGGTTCCGAGGTCAGGCTTTCGGTGGACGACGCGGAGGCGTTTCCCTCGCAGCCGCCCCCCGGCGGCCCCGCGCTCCCGGAGGATGTACCGCCGGCCCTCGATGCGGCGGACGCCTACCCCTTGCCCTTCCGCAACTACGTCGAGACGGACATCGTCGGAGGCACGACACTTAAGACCATCGATTGGGGCGGCGCGAAGCTCGTCTCCGGTAAGGACGGGCCGTACGCGGTCTCCGACGGCGCGGTGTCGGGCGAAATACTCGTGGCGGAATTCGATCTGGACGATACGTTCACCTGGGCGGGTTTCCAGGCCCGGCTCGGCGAAGACGCGGCCGCTTTGGAACGGGCCAAACAAGTCGTCCTTCCGTTCCGATTCTACGATTTCGGCGCGAACGACGATTTTCGGGTGTATGCGCAATTCGGCGCCCTCGCCGATACCGAGGAGGGGGATTTCGAATCCGCCGCCCTGACGTACTCTAAAAAGATTTACGATTCGTCAACGGATTCCGCCGGCCGTAATCCCGGCACCGCTTGGCGGACCGCGGTGCTGTCCCTAGACGACGACGATCGGCGGCGCCTCACCGACGTCCGCTCCATGCGCGTCGTCATCGTCGGCGAAGGCGTCTCCGGCCGCATCCTCGTCGCGGGGCCCACTGCCATGGGGGCGTCGTTCCGCGGAGTGACCGCCGCCGCCGGTGGGGCTCCGAAAGCCGCGCGGGACGGAGAGTTCGCCGGAGTCGCCGTGACCGAAAGCATCGACGCGGGGCTCCGCGCCGCCTACCCGTCCGAAATCGACAAGCTCCATCCCGGCGACGAAGACCAGCGCGTACTCGCCGTCGCCTGGGGCGACAACGGGACCGGCGTCGCGGCGGGCGCCGACGGCCGGATGGAGGCCGTCCCGCTGGCCGACTACCGCAACCTCGTGCTCTATGTCCGCGGCCCCGCGGCTAAGGATGCAGCCGACGCGGCCGCGCTCCGCGGCGCCACCCTGCGCGTCGCCCTCGCCCGAGGACCTTCCTCGCTCGCTTCTTCAGCCGCCGCCAAGGAGACTCCCCTGGAGGCACGCGTACCCGTTTCGGCCTTCAAGAGCGGGGCGTGGTCCCGCCTGGAAATCTTATACGGGGGCGACGATCAGCGCGTACGGGTGGACGGGACGACGATCGGAGGAGCGGAAATATCTTTCCGTCCCGGCGCCCTCGCCGTTTCGGGCGGAGCCGATCCCACGTACGCAGCGGTCCTCGTGGAACCGCCCGAGGGGACCTTCCTTAAGCCGGGATCGTTCGCCTTCGACGAACTCAGCCTGGAAGACCCCGCGCCCTCGTACGGGGCCAAATTGGGGGGAACCATCGCATGGAAAAAAAACGGCGCCCTCCTCTCCGCCGGGAGCCGTGCGCTCATCGCGGACCTCGCGACCGAAGCGGCCTTCGAATCGAGCGCTTACGGGGATCCCTTCGGCGGCGGCTCGGTGAACGGGGCGTCGGTCGCCGGCAGGGGAGCGGCCGCGGCGACGGTGCTCGGATCGCGGCTCTCGGGAACCCTCGCCTCGGCGGTCGGTCCCGCGGGCACGACGTGGTCCGCATCCCACGCGGCGGATGTGCCCGTAGGCCCCCTGTCTTTACAGGAAGCCTTCGCGTTTTCTCCCAATGACGAGAGCCTCGAGCGCGATTTCGGGGCGGCGCTGTCCGGCCCGCTCGCCGCCGCCGTCTCGGGAAACGTCGACGCCGAGTCCGCCTCCATCGTCCGGGCCTGGAAGGGCCGGCTCGGCGCTTCGGTACCGCTCGGCGGCCCGGAAGGCGGAACCGACGCGGCGACGAAACTGTCCGCGGCGGCCCCCGCCGCCGCCGCCGGGCCC
>JAEWSV010000130.1 GCA_023398155.1 Spirochaetota bacterium | reverse complement strand
CCGCTCTATACGGTCGACGAAGGCGTCGCTCTCCGCGGAGGTCAGGCGCTTGAGGAAATACTCCATCACATCAGGATCGGCATTCATCCGCGCGAAGGGTTCGCGGTCTTCCGGCCGCCAGGTCCGGAGGATGAGGCGCTCTGTCTCGAGTATCGCGCACGTACTCCGGCCGAACGCGGCCGCAGCTTCGAACTCCATTTTCCGCTCATCGTCCTTCACGTAAATATTTCTCCGACCTTAGAACCGGAAGACTTTCCGATTGTACCTATATTCCAGCGCGGGTTCCGGCATGTAGGCGATGCCGCGCCCGGCGATACCGTCGTATACCCAGTCGTGCGCACGCGGATACTTTCCCGTCGCGAACGCGCTCTCCGTATCCTCCCATCGTATTTCAGCGGTATAGGTATGCATGACGGGCCCTACATGAAGCGCGCGGTTCCGGATACGCGGATTGACGAGCCGACGGCCGGAGCGATCTCCGCTCGCAGCCTGGACTTCATGCCCATATCCTCCCCTTGCACCACATCGATGGCTCCGCCATGGGGCCACGCGAGGTCGCGCAGGTAACCCGCGAGGGCCGCAGTGGCCGCCCCGGTAGCGGGATCTTCGTATACGCCGCCCGAAGCGAACGGATTGCGCGTATGGAAAAGCCGCGGCGTCTCGCTAAATCCGAGGAGGATGGTCACGAGGCCGGCTCGCCGCATCAGTTCTCGGCCGGCGGCCAGATCGTATCTCATGGCCGCCAGCGCTTCGCGCGTCTTCAGGAAGAGCAAAAGGTGGTCGGCGCCCCCGTTCGCCGAAGCCGGCGGGAGCCGCGGATCCAAATCCGCTGGGCCGTAGCCGAACAGCGCCAAGCTCTCCGCTATGAGGTCCTCAGGCGCAGGGGCGCTCCGCGTGGGAGGAGACTGCAACGCGGCGGCGTAGAGGGTCCCCTTTTTACGCCCTTCGACGGTGATCTCGGCCCGGTTCAGCGTCAGGTCGAAAACGCCGTCCCCATATCCGCGGGCGAGCGCGGCCCCGAGCGCGATCGTCGCGTGGCCGCAGAAGGGCACTTCGAATCCGGGGGCAAAATAGCGCACGCGCCAACCCGCTCCCAGGGGAACGGCGAATGCCGTCTCGGAAAAACCTACTTCCGCCGCGATCCGCTGCATCTCGGCGTCGGAGGGAAACCTATCGTCGATGAGGACGCCCGCCGGATTACCTCCGGCCTGTCCGTCAGAGAACGCCGCGAGCTTCAGAATTTCCATCCCGGCTCCTTACGCGTAAGCCCTACCGGTCCGGGCGGAATTTTTGGAAACAATCGGGACAAATCCCGTGGCTGAATTCCGCCCTGGAGCGATCCTCTATGTATTCTTCCAAGATACGCCACTCGTTTTTCTCATCCCGGATCTTCTTGCAGTAGGAACAAATAGGTAGTATCCCTTCCAACCGTTCAACCTGTTTCTCGCTCTTTTCGGCCCTGACGCGAATCTTGTCCACCATCATCGCGACCATACCGAACGCGGCGAGGACATGGAAGCCGATGAGGAATCCGAAATAAAGGTACCCATCGATCAGGATGAAAGCAAAGATTATGACGTAGACGCCCCAAGCGATGAGGCTCATTCCTGCGACGTTCCTCCCGACCGGCCCCTCTTTTTTACCCGAGACCAATACGAGGACTCCGGCCGCGATGAAAATGAGCGCCCGCAAGGTCTTGAGGAGGAAGGCCGCCATGTTCCTATGGCTATCGATCAACAATATAGATACGAGCCAGATGCCCCCCCATAGAAGGATCACCGCGAAGTCCCGCCTCTTGAGCGCCCTGCCGGTGAATTTGATCGCTCCGAAGCCCAGTAAGAAAAATCCCGCGATGTGGAATAACTCGCCGATCAAGAAGTAGAGCCTCGGAGCGAGCGGGACGATCCCGGACCAAAAGAGAAACCCGAGGCTGTTGGAGAAGAAACTCAGGGTCCAATACCCGGGTCCGACATCCCGCTCGTCGATCCTATCCAAGAACAAGAACCCGAAGGCTATGCAAACGAAGACGGCCGCATAACCTAAATGTCCCCTCTCCATGATGTTCAAAAAACTGTTCATCGTACCGCGCTGCCTCACTCGAATGATGATCACGTACCGTTGCGCGTATCCGCTAAACGGTATTCCTTGGAACAATTTTGGCACCTGATGGTGAACGTCGAGGTGAAATGGATAAACTGCTTTTCATCGTACGGGACCGTCTCGCCGCACGCGTCGCACGTTTCGCGGATGCCGACGAATATCTCGCGGAAATGGTCCTTGATGGGAAGGAAATCGTTGCCGTTGGTGGCGTATACGAGACTGAGCAGATATCGCGCCTGCAGGAGCGGCCAGTAGCTCGGCAACTTCGCGATGGTATCGACGAGCTTCGAGACCAAGCTGAACATGTATAAGAGCAAGCCGGGAACATTCTGATAGAAATGATCCCATCGCGCGATGGCGGCTTCCTCGTCCGTATAATCGAATCCGATATTCCCGTTTCCGTCGGAGGAAAGGCGATGGCTCACGCTTAACCGGCTTGATTCGTCGAAGTACCGATCGAAGCAGGCCGGGTGCTCCGTATTGAATCGGAGATCGTAGAGGGCCGGAGCGGTGAAGAAGGGGATACCGATTTGCTTGAGCGCCCCCTCGATCACCGAGACGATCTTGTACTTACTCATAGCCCGATCGCCGAACGCGAGTCTTTCCGCGCTGCCGGTATCATTGAAAAGAGCGATGAACTCCTCAGGAAAGGCGAGCAAGTATTCCAAATAGAACAGATCGTCGCGCAGCGGTTTCTTCAGCAACAGGTAGGCGACATCTACCTGCCCCCTTTCCGAGCTGTTCAATGCGGTCAAGAGGAACTGGAGGGCGTCGGTTACGATGGTCGCCACGCAATGCCGATAGTCCAGCAGGTACACGGCATCGTCGTATCCGTGCGCGAGCAGCCATCCGCGCAATTCTCCGTCGTTCAGCGTTCGAAGGTCCTCAAAATCCGTCGGCGACTTCGCCTCCAGTTTGGTTTTCAACGCGTTTCTTTTCTCGATGCCTTTGAATAGGGTCAGGATTTGGTTGTACAGAGTTATCGAGTACTCATGCCTTCCTTGATACCGCTCTGGCAAGCGATGCATTTCCCCTCCCGGAATCCGCAGGCTCCGCACAGTATACTCCCGCCCGCCGCGTATCTTCCAGAGATTGAAGCGCGTCCATACGCGGCACGGGAAGCGCACAGGAATCGTCACAGAGCAAGGGCCCGGCGCGACATCCGTGTCGCGCCCCTTCGGGCCGGCGGGCTAGAGTTGGCGGGACTTGTCCCGTTTCAGGACCTTCTCCAATACCTTCGCGGGATCCTTGAACTTGGCCAGGAGGATCATGGCGGCGATGATATAGGGCTTGTAGCCGGCCTCGCGGTAAGTGTCGTCGCGGTAGCGGTCAAAGACCGAAGCGGCGACTTCGCCCTGGGCGCAGGAGACGCCGGAGATGTCGGCGGGGAGGCAGTGCATATAGAGCGCTTTGCCGCCCGCGGTAAGCTTCATCTTCTCCTCGGTGCACTCCCAGTCCTTGAACTTGGCGTTGTTCGCGAGGCAGGCCTTCTCCAGTTTCTTGAGGCCGTCCTGGTCGCCCGAATGCAGGAGAGGCACGCGCTGCTGCATTACCTCGTAGGGAGCCCAGCTCTTGGGGTACACGATGTCGGCGTCATTAAACGCCTCGTCCATGGAATTGACGTGCGAGAATTTTCCGCCGGACGCGGCCGCCTGCTTCTTGGAGAGCTCCACGACCTCGGGGATAAGGCCATAGCCTTCAGGGTGGGCCAGACGGATGTCCATGCCGAAACGGCTGGCGAGTCCTATGATGCCCTGGGGCACGGAGAGGGGTTTCCCGTAGGAGGGCGAGTATGCCCAGGTCATGGCGATTCTCTTGCCCTTGAGCTTTTCCAGACCGCCGAAGTGATGGGCCAGGTGGAGGAGGTCGGCCATGGCCTGGGTGGGATGGTCGATGTCGGACTGGAGATTCACCACCGCGGGCCGGGCCGGGATGACGCCGGCAGCGACGCCTGAGTCCAGGGAGGCGCCGACTTCGCGCTGGTACTTGTCGCCCTCGCCGAGGTACATGTCGTCGCGGATACCGATGGCCTCCGAAAGGAAAGAAATCATGTTAGCGGTCTCGCGCACCGTCTCGCCGTGGGCGATCTGGCTCTTGCCCTCGTCCAGGTCCTGGACGTAGAGGCCGAGGAGGTCGCAGGCGGAGGCGAAGGAGAACCGGGTGCGGGTGGAATTGTCGCGGAAGTTGGATACCGCGATGCCCGAATCCCAAATCCGGGGAGAAATATTCGCTTCGCGCAGCGCGCGCAGGATATCCGCCGTGATGAAGGTCGCTTCCAGTTCCTTACGGGATTTCTCCCAGGTGAGCAGGAAGTCGCCGTAGGCGCCGACCTTGAGATCGGCGAGCTCGCCGATGAGTTTCTTGATCTTCTTCGTATCCACGTTTCCTCCGCTTTCAATAAACCGGTATCCCGGCTTTAGTAAAAAGTTTTCTGGACTCGGCGTCCGCCCGGAAGCGGATTTCTTCCTCGTCCAGGCCCACAAGTCGGCCCGCGTCCACGATGACCTTCCCGTTCGCGAGAACATAGGCCGCGCGGTGGTCGCCGCCGCAGAAGACGAGGCTCGCGACGGGATCGGTTGAGGCGCCCGCGTATCCGAGCTTGTCCACATCGAAAAGGGCGAGGTCGGCGAGCAGGCCTTCCGCTATCCTCCCGGTCTCCTCGAAGCCGAGCATATGCGCGCCGTGCTCGCTCGCCATGCGGAGGGCCTCGCGCGCGGAAAGGGCGGTGGAGCCGTACTTCACGCGTTGGAGGAGCATGGCCTGGCGGACCTCGCCGAGCATATCCGAGGAATCGTTCGACGCGGAACCGTCCACGCCGATGCCGACCCGCATGCCCCGATGGAGCATCTCGTGTACACGGCAGATGCCGGAGCCGAGCCGCATGTTGGACGAGGGGCAGTGGGCCACGCCCGCTCCCTCCCTGGCCAGGGTATCCAGTTCGGCGTCCTGGAAGAAGATGCCGTGGGCGTACCAGACGTCGTCCCCGATGAAGCCCGTATCTTCCATGAGCGCCAGGGGGCGGCGGTTGAACATGGACATGCAGAAATCGTCCTCGTCCGCCGTCTCCGCCAGGTGGGTGTGCAGGCGCACGCCGAGCTTCCGGCCGAGGTCCGCGCTCTTCCTCATGAGTCCTTCGGACACGGTGAAGG